>CAMWXM010000179.1 GCA_947178195.1 uncultured Ruminococcus sp. | reverse complement strand
ATCTAAGACCATTCCCGACTGCTGAGCTTGTGGAATCCGTGAAAAATGCAAAGGCTATAGGAGTGCTGGAAAAAGATATTTCCTTCGGCAGCGAGGGAACTGTATTTACAAATGTCAACTCTGCTCTGCACGGTGCAAAACTGCAAGTTCCATCTTACAATTTTATAGGCGGACTTGGCGGACGAAATATTTCCCAGTCGGATATTGAGAATATTTTTTCTGCAATAGAAAACGGTGCAGAACGTGTGAATTTTATCGGAATTGAGGTGGAGTAAATGAGCGTGACAGCAAAAAATTTGTGCAAGGACGAATTTTTCTATGGACACAAGGCTTGTGCAGGATGCGGAGGAAGCCTTGCTGTGCGAAATGCCCTTAAAGTTCTTGGAAAGAACGCAGTTGCTGTTCTTCCGGCAGGCTGTATGTCGGCAGTGGGATTTAATTTTCCACAGCTCTGTTTTGCAAATAATGCCATAATTTCTACATTCGCCGGCACGGCATCTATGCTGACAGGCATTGAAGCAGGTTTCCGTGCAAGAGGTATCAAAGACTTTACAGCGGTTGGATTCGCAGGTGACGGCGGTACGGCAGACATTGGAATACAGGCGCTTTCCGGAGCTATTGACCGTAACGATAACATCATCTATATCTGCTATGACAACGAAGCTTACATGAATACGGGGATTCAGAAAAGCGGTCTTACGCCTTTCGGTGCAAAGACCACAACTACGCCGACAGGTAAAAATATACACGGAAATATCCGTCCGAAAAAGAATATGTTTGAAATCGTGGCAGCTCATGATATTCCCTATGCTGCAACGGCTACAGTGGGATATATGACTGATTTTCTGAACAAGGTAGAGAAAGCGTCGAAAATCAAGGGTACGAAATATATTCATGTTATCGCACCATGCCCTACGGGTTGGGGAATCCCTGTCAGCGATACTATTGACGCCGCAAGAGAAATTGCGGATTGTGGTCTGTGGTATCTTGCGGAATACGAAAACGGTGAATTTACGTTGAATCATGACCCAAAGGAATTTACAAGCGTCTCGGATTATCTGAAAAAACAAAGTCGATTCAGACATTTGACAGACGAGGACATTCAAATAATTATTCAGTCCCGTGATGAAAAATGGGAGAAGATTCGCAGAGATTGGAGGAAGTAATATGCCCGTATTATCAAACAGAACAGCGGATTTCACGGACTCCGTTATCCGCAGAATGACGAGAATTTCCAACAGGTACGGCGCTGTGAACCTGTCGCAGGGATTTCCGGATTTTGAGCCGCCGAGGGAAATTTTAGACCGTCTTGCACATGTGACAAGGGAGGATTTTCACCAGTATTCCATTACATGGGGCGCACAGAATTTCCGTGAAGCGCTTGCTGAAAAATACGCACATTTTTCGGGCAGAGCAATAGACCCGAACAGCGAAATTGTTGTAACCTGCGGCAGTACGGAAGCAATGATGGCGGCTATGATGAGCGTGACAAATCCGGGAGATAAAGTCATTGTTTTTTCGCCTTTTTACGAAAATTACGGAGCAGACACCATACTTTCCGGTGCTGAGCCGATATATGTTCCGTTGAATCCGCCTGAATTTAATTTTGATGCGGACGTACTGGAATCGGCATTTAAACAGCGCCCGAAAGCGCTCATTTTATGCAATCCATCCAACCCCTGCGGAAAGGTTTTCAGCCGTGAGGAATTGCAGATTATCGCTGATTTTGCAGAAAAATATGATACTTTCGTTATCACCGATGAGGTATACGAACATATCATATATGAGCCGAATAAACATACTTATTTTGCAACTTTGCCAAGAATGTGTGCACGTACCATTCATTGCAGGTCGCTTGCAAAAACCTATTACATTTCGGGCTGGCGGCTGGGGTATGTTATCGCATCCCCTGACGTAATCGACATGGTAAAAAAAGTCCACGATTTTCTTACAGTCGGAGCTGCTGCACCCTTGCAGGAGGCTGCCGTAACAGGGCTGAAATTCAATGATGAGTACTACAAATGGCTGCAAGAAAAATACACAGAGAAGCGTAATTTGTTCCTGGGTGGTCTGGACGATTTGAACATTCGTCATACCGTTCCGCAAGGAGCATATTATATTCTGCTTGATATTTCAGAATTCGGATATGACAGCGATCTGGAATTTTGTGAGGCGCTTGCAAGAGATGTAGGCGTGGGAGCTGTACCGGGTTCAAGCTTTTTTAAAGAGCCTGAAAACCGCTATATCCGCCTGCATTTCGCAAAGAAGAATGACACTCTGAATGAAGCGCTGAACCGTCTTGCAGACATAAGAAAGAAAATAAAATTATGACTTTACAGCAATTAAATTACATTATCACCATTTCCGACACAGGCTCTATGAATAAAGCGGCAGAGCAGCTTTTTATCGCACAGCCGTCCTTGACAAGCGCTGTGCATGAGATTGAAAAGGAAATTGGAATTACGATTTTTTATCGCAGCGGAAAGGGGGTATCTCTGACCGCTGACGGTGCAGAATTTTTGACTTACGCAAGGCAGCTCTATCAGCAGTATGAAACCTTGCAGGAGAAATATTTAGGCGGAAAGGTCAAGAAAAAGTTCGGCGTTTCCGCACAGCACTACTCCTTTGCAGTCAAGGCATTTGTGAATACCGTCAAGGAATTTGACACCTTTGAATATGAATTTGCAGTCTATGAAACGAAAACGCCTGAAGTGATAAATGATGTAGCTTCCATGAAAAGTGAAATTGGTCTGCTGTATCTCAGTGACTTCAACAGACAGGTTCTCACTAAGATTCTGCAAACAAATCATCTGGAGTTTCATCATCTCATTGACTGCGGAGTCTATGTCTACCTCTGGAAAGAACATCCCCTTGCAAGCAGTAAAAAAATAACTTTTGAGGAGCTTGAAAGCTATCCTTGCCTGACCTTTGAGCAGGGAGATAAAAGTTCGTTTTACTTTGCAGAGGAGATCTACAGTACATCGGATTATGCACGAGTGATAAAAGCATCAGATCGTTCCACCATGCTGAACCTGATGAAAGGTCTAAACGGCTACACGTTTTGTTCCGGAATTATCTGCGGCAGTCTTAACGGTGATGACTATGCCGCCGTACCAATCGATGATGACAGCGTTATGGAAATCGGCTATATTACGAGAAAAAATGTGCTTTTAAGCGAAGTCGGAAATGTATATATCAGAAAACTGAAAGAATATCTGAAGGTCTAAGAATCGGGCGAGCAATAATAGCGATACTCACATAGAATTTTTTAGCCATAGTATTTTTGATTATAATACTATGGCTTTTCTATTGACATAACATTTTTTTGATGTATAATATCAGCAAAATAAATCAGAATTTAAAGAGGTGATAATATGAGTAGGAATAAACTAATTACAGTAATTGATATTATTATATATTTGTTAAATGATATTTTAGGGTGGTTTATAATTATCATTTTTGATAGCACAGGTGAAGATTGTAAATTTCAAAATATAACAGCACACTATATTTTTCTTATCATTGGAATAATACATATATTGGTTAGTATATGGGTCAACTTAATGTTTCATAAGAGGGAAAGAACTAAGTCATATTCAAATAAAAAAACATTATTGTTTTATAATTTTATAATGACACTTTTGCCGTATCTGTATTTATTGTTTTGTTATATATAACTCCTGATTTATGCAGATAAACAAATAATTAAAATAAGCCCGAAGGCAGTTAAAAAACTACTTTCGGGCATTACTTCTATATGAGTATCGCTATTATGCTCGCCCATTTTTTCGCTTATAGACTGAATCTATAGCTTGTTATAGATAATACATATTAGACAAATAGGATATATAGGTGTATAATAATAGCAGAACAGGAAACACTGTGAAAAAATTGGAGGTAATGTAATATGAGTACAAGAGACATTAACAATAAATTCTGGAATGAGGAGCTTGAAACAATGCCCCGTGAGGAGCTTGAAAAGAAGCAGCTTGAGGATTTGAAAGAGATCGTGAAGTTTGCCTATGACAACGCTCCCTATTACAAGCGTTCATTTGATGAAGCAGGTGTAAAGCCGGAGGATATTCACACTCTTGCCGATATTCAGAAATTCCCATTCATTAACAAGACCACGCAGCGTGACACACAGGGTGTAGGCTCGTTCCTTGGTGAATTATGTGCCGTTCCCGAAGAAGATGTTGTGTTTATTTCAACATCGTCAGGTTCGACAGGAGTGCCTACAATGAGTCCGTTTACTAAAAAGGATTTTGACGAATTTCAGGATACGGAAAGCCGCTGGTTCTGGCAGATTGGAATGAGACCAAATGACCGCTATGTTCACGCCCTGAATTTCTCCCTGTATGTTGGCGGTCCTGATGTAATCGGCGCACAGAACCTTGGAGCATTGTGTATCTGGGGCGGCACTCTCCCCAGCGAAAGACTGCTGTTTATTCTGAAAACCTATCAGCCAACAATTATCTGGACAAGCCCGTCCTATGCATGGCAGTTGGGCGAAAAGGCGAAAAAAGCAGGCATCGACCCGAAAAAAGATTTGTCTATCAAGAAAATTATCGTTGCAGGAGAGCTTGGCGGTTCTATTGATGCAACACGAAAGGCAATTGAAGATTTATGGGGCGCTGAGGTTTACGACTTTTACGGACTTTCCGATATTTTTGGCGCTTGTGCCGCACAGTGTGAGTATCATGACGGTCTGCACATTGCGGAAAATCATATTCTTGTGGAAACGATCGACATTCATACAGGTGAAATTCTGCCTCCCGGTGAAGTTGGCGAGCTGGTGTTCACAACACTCCGTAAACACGCAAGACCTCTCATTCGTTTTAAGACAGGCGACATCGGCTACATAGACAACACTCCCTGTAAATGCGGACGCACTCATGGCAGAATCCACATCAACGGCAGAAAGGACGATATGTTTATTGTTTCAGCTGTTAATGTGTTCCCAAGCGATATTGAGGCGGTTATCAGAAAACTTGACGGCGTGACAGGCGAATATCTTATTCGTGTATTTGAAAAGGATTTCACCTGCAAATACTCCGTTGAGATCGAGAAAAATTCCGATAATCCCGCATCTGATGATTCTGTTGCAGAGACGGTTTCTGCGGCATTAAAGGCAAGGATCGGCGTAAAGCCTTACAAAGTCGTTGTACATCCCGACGGCGGTCTTGATACACGTTCGGAGCATAAATCCAAGCGAATCATTGATGAAAGAAAACTGGACTATACAATTTAATCTGAAAAAACAGCGTCTGCTTGATATAGTCAGTACGCTTGAAAGGCGATGTGATGAATACATTCAGCAACTATTTTTTTGAGGGAGGATTTGGCTTGGAACGTGAAACGCTCCGAATTGATAAAAACGGTAGACTTGCCCAGACTCCGCACCCTTTTGACGATCCGCATTTGCAGCGTGACTTTTGCGAAAATCAGCTTGAAATTATTACAGGCGTGAATGATTCTGTCAAAAATGCCATCGCAGAGCTTGAAGAATGGGATTTGACTGCAAGAAAAAAACTTGCTGAAAGCAGTGAGAATCTTCATATTTATTCAAATCCTCCGCATTTTCCGGACGCATCGGAAATCCCTGTTGCATATACTGGTATGGAAATATCAAAATTCAATTATCGCAAACAGCTTGAACAGAAGTACGGCAAACCTATGATGCTTTATTCGGGAATACATTTTAATTTTTCACTTTCAGAAAAGTATCTCCATGAAATCAAGGATATTGGGCAGGAGTTCGGGCAATTCAAGGACAGCGTTTATTTCAGACTCATGAAGCAGATCTTTCGGCATAGCTGGCTGATCGTTCTGCTGACTGCTGCAAGTCCGATATATGAGCG
>CAMWXM010000178.1 GCA_947178195.1 uncultured Ruminococcus sp. | reverse complement strand
CTAAACAAGGCTATTCGTCGGCAGCGTCAGATGGGTATAAGAGAAATTACTAATACTATAAGATCGGAGGTGCGGTTATGGGAATTTATTTAAATCCGAATCATGTGGAATTTCAAGATGCGGTAAACTCAGATATTTACATTGATAAAACAGAATTGATTGCTTATACCAATCAAAAAATAAGGACTTCAGATAAAAATATATGTGTAAGCCGACCAAGGCGATTCGGCAAATCAATGGCAGCAAATATGCTTGTGGCATATTATAGCCGTGGCTGCGATTCAAAAGAACTATTTGCAGGATTCAAAATCGCACAGTGTCCTGATTTTGAGAAACATCTGAATCAATACAATGTAATTCATTTGAATGTTCCACCATTTATGGATGAAGCTGAAAACGTTCAAGAAATGGTGCAGTTTATCAAGGACGATATCACAGAGGAACTGCTAAATTCATTCCCTGATGTTCAAATGCCAAGCCGTAAAACATTGGATAAGGTACTTGCAACAATATTTAATGCAACAAAAATCCCCTTTATTTTCATAATTGACGAGTGGGATTGTATTTTTCGGGAGCATAAAGAAGATAAAACTGCACAGAAAGCATACCTTAAATTTTTGAGAAATTTACTTAAAAATCAGCCGTATGTGGCTCTTGTTTATATGACCGGTATACTGCCAATCAAAAAGTACGGCGATCATTCAGCGCTTAATATGTTTGACGAGTTTTCTATGACCGACGCTGAACCGCTTGAAGAATTTACAGGCTTTACTGAAAACGAAGTTAATATGTTATGCAAAGATCACGGTATGGATTTTACTGAAACAAAAAAATGGTATGACGGATATAGTTTAAGCCAACTGTCGATCTACAATCCGAAATCTGTTGTAGAAGCAATGATGCGGAAAAAATTCAATAATTATTGGACAAAAACAGAAACCTATGAATCCATTCGTACCTACATTGAAATGAATTACGACGGCTTGCGTGATACGATCATCAGCCTAATTGCCGGAGAACGAAAGAAAATTGATACGACCACGTTTACCAACGATATGGTAACATTTGAAATACAAGACGACGTCCTGACGCTGCTGATTCATTTGGGATATCTCGCTTATGACTCCGATACAAAAGAAATTTTCATTCCAAATTATGAAATACGAGAACAATTTATCAGTACCGTTCGGGTATTAGGATGGAATGATGTTATGAAGTCATTGCAGCTTTCTGAAAAGTTATTGCAGGCAACACTTGCTATGGACGAAGAAAAAGCAGCTGAAATTGTAGAACAGGTACATCGTGAAAATACGTCTATTCTTCAATACAATAATGAAAATTCGCTGTCATGCGTTCTTTCGCTTGCGTATTATTCTGCAAAAAAAGATTATACTATGTATCGTGAACTTCCAAGCGGCGATGGATTTGCCGATCTGGTATTTGTACCGAGAAGAGCTTGCCAGGCTTCGGCGTTTATAGTGGAGTTAAAATGGGATAAATCGGCAGAAACTGCAATAGATCAGATAAAGCAAAAAAAGTATGTAGATTGTCTGAAAGATTATTCCGGAGAAATTTTACTTGTCGGAATCAATTACAATAAAGACGATAAACAGCATACTTGCAAAATTGAAAAAATCACTAAATAAAAAATTGCGTACTCGTTTTGAACGGGTACGCTTTTTCTATGCCATAAAAAATATGAAATTCTGTAATTTTGGGTGTGCATTTTGATACCCTTTGTGCAAATAAGTGAAAGAGTTATTTCATATTCTATTTGACCCGATTGTCAAGTCGGTAATAGATCGGTTTATATTATTGGCTTATCACTGATTTTCCAGTATCATTTACTTATAAAATGCAAGGAGGTACAGTGAATGAAAAAGAATAAGAATGAAGATAAGAAAATAATAGTCCCGATATGGCACAAATTAAATCTGTCGATCGACGAAGCGGCTGCTTATTCCGGCATAGGCAGAGATAAGCTGTATGAGATGACAAACAAAGAGGATTGCCCTTTCGTATTGTGGATAGGAAACCGCAGGCTAATAAAAAGAGAGGTTTTTGATGAGTACATAAAAAGCATATTTAATTTGAGGAGGAATCACTATGAATGACGAAATTATGGCTTATAAGGCAAGGCTTGAAGCAAGGAGCGCTGACAAGCCGATATGGGAGAAAAAGTGTCTTTCAATTGAGGAAGCGGCAGCGTATTCCGGTATCGGGATAATTAAACTCAGGCAGTTGTCACAGCAAAAGAAATGCCCGTTTGTGAAGCCACTTGGAAATCAGATATTTATTGTCCGAGAAAAATTGGACATTTATTTTAAAGACAAAAAGTGTATTTAGGAGGTATGGTTATGACTAATAAGAGAAAAGACAAATCAAGAGTAGTTCTTCGTACCGGAGAATTACAGCGAAGTAACGGTACTTATCAATATTCTTGGACGGACGCAAACAAAAAAAGACGTTATATCTATGCCAAAAGTCTGGAGGAGCTTCGTGCTAAGGAAGAACAGATAGCAAAGGATAAAAGCGACGGCATTAAAACCGAAGCTCGCTATACTACGGTGAATGAACTCTTTGATTTATGGAAGATTTTGAAACGTGGGCTTAAAAATAATACTCTTGAAAACTACAAATATATGTATGAAACCTTTGTCCGTCATCAGATCGGAGAGCAGCGTATCTCAACGCTGAAAAAGTCCGATGTTAAGCGATATTATAATTATCTCGCTGATGAAAGAAGGTTAAAGGCTTCTACGGTTGACAGTATCCATACAGTTCTTCATCAGATTTTGGATATGGCGGTCGATGATGATTACATTAGAAATAATCCATCTGATAATGTGTTGAGAGAGCTGAAAAAATCTCATATTTTCAAAACGGAAAAGCGCAGAGCATTAACACGCCCTGAACAAAATTTATTTCTTGACTATCTCAGGAATACGCCTAAAGCGCAAAACTGGTATCCGATATTTGCGGTAATGGTGGGTACGGGGCTGCGAGTAGGCGAAGTAACAGGGCTGAGATGGTGCGATATTGACCTTGAAGAAGGGGTTATTGATGTAAATCATACTTTGGTTTATTATGACCATAGAACCGAGAACAGTAAAAAAGGCTGTTACTTCAATGTTAATACGCCGAAAACTCAGGCAGGCAACAGGCAAGTGCCAATGCTTGATTTTGTAAAAGAAGCATTCCTTATGGAAAAGGAAAGGCAGGAGTTGTTTGATTTGCATTGCGAGGTGACAATCGACGGTTACAGCGATTTCATATTTATTAATCGTTTCGGGCAGGCGCAGCATCAATCAACGCTGAACAAGGCGATCCGCCGTATTATCAGAGATTGCAATGACGAGCAGTTATTGAAAGACGAAAATGCAAAGGTACTGCTGCCGCATTTTAGCTGTCATTCTCTACGACATACATTTACGACAAGAATGTGCGAAGCAGGAGTAAATGTAAAGGTGATTCAGGACGCACTTGGTCACAAGGATATTTCTACAACTCTTAACATATATACCGATGTGACAAAGGAACTTAAACGAAATGAATTTGAAGGTCTTGACATATACTTCAAAAACGAGTATAATAACATATAGCAAAGTATATAATTTTGGGACTTCTATTATGAACTCAGAAACCGATTTAAAAGCGATTTACATCACTTACATCAAATCTTACATCATTCCGATGACAAAGTATAGCAGACTATGGAAAGATAATTGTATTTGGCGGTGTGAAAAATCGGTGAAATGGGACAATACAGCAAGCTATGGTAAACTATATAAATATGGCTGATTTCGTCCCGACAATGAGACCATTAACCGATTGAGAATGCAAAAAAACCAGTGTTTATGCGGGTTTCGGGACTTGCCAAGACACTGAAAAATACAACTTTACATCAAACTTACATCAAATGGTGCAGAGTTTCGTGCAGAGATGAAAAAATCGCATAATTTCTAAAAATGAGTGGGCAGTTCCATAACGGGATTGCCCATTTTCAAAAATAATGGATTAAACAAATCGAAATATTTGTAGAGGAGACAGGGAAGAATGATTATTCTGATAACTGGGGCATCACATACAGGAAAGACTGCACTTGCTCAGAAATTGCTAGAAAAATATAAATATCCCTATTTATCAATAGACCATTTGAAAATGGGTTTGATTCGAAGTGGAAATACTGAACTTACTCCAATGAGCAAGGATATTTACCTCACAGCATATTTATGGCCCATTGTACGTGAAATAATTAAAACCGCTATAGAGAATAAGCAAAATCTTATTGTTGAGGGATGCTATATTCCTTTTGATTGGGAAAAAGATTTTGAAAAAGGATATCTCAATAATATCAAGTATTTTTGTCTTGTAATGAGCGAGGACTATATAAAAAATCACTTTGTTGACATAAAGAGATACGCAAGTGTAATTGAAAATCGTTTAAATGATGAAGACTGCACATTAGAGAGTGTACTCTCCGACAATGCACGGATGTTGGAACTTGCCCAAAAATATGCTGTGAACTATGTACTGATTAACGATAAATACGATATTAAATTATAAAAACAAATCCCAATTTATAAAATAAAAGAACTTGAACAGAACAGCACCCCTTGAAAGAATAAAAATTCTTCAAGGGGATTTTTTTGCTGAAAATCACAAACTACAAGTTTTCTCTGATTTCCAATACAATGTAATTGTAAAGGAGGTCGAGGGTTTATTATGAGCAACAGTTTAGCGGCGATGCGCCCCAAGCTTGTACGGGAGTGGTCGGACAAGAATCTTCCGCTTACACCGGATAAAATAACCTATGGTTCAAATAAAATCGTTTGGTGGAAAGCCGCCTGCGGTCACGAATGGCAGACAAGCGTTAAGGCTCGTTCAAAAGGCGAGAACTGCCCTATATGCTCAGGGGTAAGGGTAATTGAGGGAATCAACGATTTAGCCACATTGAAGCCGGAGCTTGTGCAGGAATGGTCTGAAAAGAATGAGATAAAGCCTACGGAGGTTTCTGTCGGCTCACATAAGAAAGTTATATGGAAATGCAGGCACGGTTACGAATGGGAGGCTTCGATAAAAAGCCGAACAATAAACGGCACAGGCTATCCATACTGCTCACATAATAAGGTACTGGTTGGATTTAACGATCTTGCTTCCCAAATGTCGGAGGTAGTCGCTGAATGGTCGGAGAAAAATTACCCGCTGCTGCCGACTATGGTCACGCCGTTTTCCAACCGAAAAGTATGGTGGAAGTGCCGCAAGGGGCATGAGTGGAACACAATGATCTCCACACGCTCCAGCGGCAGTAAGTGTCCCTATTGCAGTGGAATAATTTTACTAAAAGGCTTTAATGATTTTGCCACGACTCACGCAGAACTCGCAAAGGAATGGTCAAGCCGCAACAAGCCTTTAATGCCGGATATGGTAAGTGAGAAGTCCCGAAAAAAAGTATGGTGGAAATGTAAGACCTGCGGTCACGAATGGCAGTCGGTAGTGTATTCACGGATAAAAGGTACGGTATGCCCTGTGTGCGCTGATCGGGCTGTTCTTAATGGCTATAATGATTTGGCAACAACAGATGCACACCTGCTTGACGAATGGGACTATGAGAAGAACAAAAGCGTTATTCCTACTGCGGTTTCAAGAAATTCAATGAAAAGCGTATGGTGGAAATGATCTCTCGGTCATTCGTGGAAAGCAAAGATTTATGAACGAACCGTAGAGGAAAAGGTCTGCCCGGTATGTGAACAGGAATATCGCAGCGTATTTCCTCAGTTGGCGGTAATGTATTATGCCGGAAAGAGAGGCTTGCAGGTGCGGCTTAACACGGATACAGAAATGGAGCTGTTGACAAACCTTGTTTTTTTATCAGCAATGGATAGAATCAAGTGCT
>CAMWXM010000177.1 GCA_947178195.1 uncultured Ruminococcus sp. | reverse complement strand
CTTTAATAATATAAAAAAATATTGTATAATATTGTGTATAAATAATAAATCTGAGGTTCCTAATCGCACCGATTGTTTCTGCGTTTTAAGGGCGATGGTCAGTTGGAACTTATTTTGTTGATTTTAGAGCCTTTTGGTATTTTTTAAAACAAGGTTTTATTTCGCATGCGGCAAAATCGGCTAAAAAGCATGCGTAAAAAATACTGAACAGGTTCTCGGGAGACGAGGCATATAATGAACAAAAAAACAGTTAATATTGCTGTGATTGCTGAAGGAATTAACGAAGAATACCAAAATACTATATTACAGGGAATACACGAATACGGCTCATTACATAATATGAATATATCTCATTTTATAGCCTTCAGCGGTATTCTTAAAAACCAGAAATATGATATGGGAGAGTTCAATATATATAATCTTGCAAATTTTTCCAAATTTGACGGATTGATCCTCTTGATAAACACCATATCGTCTCCGGCAGTCACGGAAAAGCTGATAGAAAGGGCAAGATCTTCAGGAAAACCTACCGTATGTATCGATAATAATATAAAAGAATTTTACCATATCGGAATAGATAACTTTACCGCTATGGAAAAAATGGTAAAGCATATTGTCGAATATCATGACGCAAAAAAAATAAATTATATCTCAGGTCCTGTAAATAATCCTGAAAGCCAGTTAAGATTAAAAGCATACAAAACCGTACTGGAGCAGCACGGAATACCTGTCGAAGAAGATAGAATTTATCATGGTCCGAATTTCCGTGGCGAGGACGGACGTATGGCGGCAAGCATTTTTATGAACTCAGAGCTTGAATTTCCCGATGCTATTATATGTGCAAACGATGCAATGGCATTATCTGCTGTTATAGAACTGGAAAAAAACGGAAAGAAGATCCCCGACGATGTTCTTGTTACCGGCTTTGACGATATTTATGCCGCTCATAATTATTCTCCTCAGATAAGCTCGGTAAAACGCCCTTTGAAGCAAACCGGCTTTCTTGCCTGCAAGCTTATACATGAACGCATAAACAATATAGAAAATAAACAAAGCTATATTCTGCCTACCGAATGTATATTCGCTGAAAGCTGCGGCTGTGCAAACCAAGAAGACAGCGATATCGCTCTGTTTCGTAAAACCAATTATAGAACTCTTGAGGCTTACGATACCTATGTGCCGATGGTAAACAGAATGTCGTGCATACTGGAGGAATGCCTAACCTTTGAAGAGACACTCTCAGTCTTAAAGGACTTGATAAAAGAAATAAGCTGTGAAAAATTTTTCCTCTGCATGTGTGATAACTGGGACGACAGTAATGACAATTCCGAATTGGCTTATACCTCAAACGGACATACGGAAGTAATTATCCCGGTAATTTCATACGTAAACGGAGAATTTGTCGATTGTCCTCCTTTTAAATCGGAAGAAATGCTTCCCGAAATAAATGCAGATAATAGCAAAAGCAGCAATTATTATTTTATGCCTATCCATTTCAGAGAACGTTGTTTAGGCTACTGTGTTGTATGCAACTGCGAATTTCCTATGATAAGCGCACTTTATCATACCTGGGTCGCAAATATAAGCAATTCCATTGAAAACATAAGAAAGATACGCCGACTTGATAAGCTGCTTTCAAAGCTGGATCAGCTTTCTATTACCGATCCTTTAGTTCAGATATATAACCGTAACGGCTTATCAAAGCTTACCCAGCCGATTTTTGAGAGATGCAAACAAAACGGTGAGGACGTTATGATAATGTTTATAGATATGGACGACCTGAAGCTTATAAACGATATATATGGTCATGCGGAAGGCGATTTTGCTCTTCATTCAATCGCCGAAGCTATGAGATTTGCTTCCGATGAGAAAAAAGAACAGATTCCCGCAAGATTCGGCGGCGATGAATTTATTATATTTGCTACTAATATAACAAATGAAGAAGCCGATAGGATAACCGAAAAAATAAATGAACATCTGGATAAAATAAATTATACCTATGGGAAGCCTTATGATGTACATGTGAGTATTGGATATTATATCACCAAAGCCAACCATAACACGGATTTCGATAAGCTTATCGGAGTGGCAGACCAGATCATGTATGCTGATAAAAAAATGAAAAAAGAAAAAGCAAGATAATAAAACAGCGCTGCATAATTTCCATGCGGCGCTGTTTTAACTCATACAAAAGAAGAATAATAAATAAAATTTAATACCGGCGATTTTCTTAGATTAGAGAGGGCACGCCGCCTTATCTGAAAAACATTTGACGCTGTTGTACCAATATCCTGCGCTATCTCAGCATCACTTTTATTGTCAAAATAATAAAACATAACGGTTATTTTTTGCTTACCATGAAGCTTCTGTGTTTCATTTCTTATAATTTCACTGTCGGTATGCCCTTTGATAATTTTTAATATGTTGTTTTTTTCATCTGATATCATTTCGGCAAGGGTAATGTCCTCTGTGCCAGGTACCGGCTTGTCCAGACTTTCCGCCTGATTCAAAGGCTCATTTCTTCCGCATATTCCTGCGGCACGATTGACGGTATTTTTTATATGAAACTCCAGATATGTTACAAATTTTAAATTTTTTTCAGGGTCATAGGCTTTGACCGCTTCAAGAAATGCAAAATAAAGCTCTTGTCTCAGATCCCAGATGTCAGCGCCTGCGGCCTTGAATTTTTCTATCATTGCATAATAATACTTATCTGCCTTGATATACATAAGATTCTGGACATTTTTCCAGAGCATTGCAATATACTTTTTATTTTTATTCTTTTTAATAGCTTCTGCAAGCTGTTCATTTGTCATACTTTCCTCCTTTTCTTCAGGGCGTAACGGTATAGATTTGAGACCTGATAAAATTGCTCCTGCCGGAAAAACAAATTCCGCAGCAGGAGCATTTTTTAGCAATACCACAAAAGATTTTACATAATTATTATGCAGTATCGACATTACTATCCTTTAAGGCTCAGGCAGACTTTGAACCGCCTGCCGCAGGTTTAACCGCCTGATAATATACGCCTTTAGATTTATTATCAAGGATAAACGCATCATAATTCACTCTGCCTTCAACCAGCGAACCGCTGATTCCCGGCGGATCTTCATGAATTTTGTAATCCTCCAGCTTTGTAGGCGCAACAGTCGCCGATGGGTGACAAAGCATAAATCCGAAATTATTCGGCAGTCTGTTTGACGGAACTTTAATAATGCATGCACCGTCAAGCATGGAAATAACACCTTTTTTCCTCATATTTGCGCCTATATCTGTTTCCATAACAATATCAGGACACTTTTTCATAAGCGTATATGTTGCCGGCGAAACCACAAGGGCTCTGTTTGTTTCAGGCGCATTTGCATCATCAAGAGCCTGAGAAGCCTTTAAAATTTCCTCATAGATATTCCCAGCTGTCAGCGATACCGCAGCAGGCTTCCAGCCGGCATTAGTACACATTACCCCATAAACATAACTGTCAATCTCAGGTATTACCACTTCTCTTATCTGTCTTTCCAGAGCAGTTGCCGCCTGAAGCTGGCGAGCCGTTTCATCACTGTCCAGCTTATCCACGGCAAATGTAAATGAGCGGTCTTTAGAAAGGGTAAATTCCTCAGTCGTCGCATCAAGTCCGGCAACATTACCATATCTTGAATTTGCCGTTCCTGTTCCGCTTCTGTTATAATCGGTCATAGCGGCAGTGGTTATTTTATAGACCTTTACTGTTTTCGCACCGCTCCAATCGAAATCTGTGTTTGTTATCATTGATTTTTTACTGTCCTGAGAAAATTTCTCATCAACATATGTATAAAACTTTGCTGCTAAATTAATTGCCATAAATTAAAACTCCTTTCACATTAAACCAAACGCTTTACGAAGACTGTCGCAGCTTTTTTCTTCTTCCTTTATTTCCGGCAGCTTCTTTTCGTCCAGAACCTTGAATCCTTCTTCATTGCGTCTTTCTCCTGCGATACGGCTCAGCATATCGACTGCAAAAATAACGGTTTTTTCATCATCAAGTCTTATAATCTCAGCAAGGTCTACAGGAAGATTCTTCTGCATAAGAAGCTGCTTTGCCTTGAATTTAAGCTCTCTCATATTAAGCTCCTTCTCACGCTTTTCAAGCTCCCCTGCTCCTGCTGTCAAACTTGTTTCAGCTGTTCCCGTAATAATGCGGTTCAGCCCAGGCTGCATACTCTTTCTTTCTTTTTTCAAAGAATCGTTTTTAGTTTCATTCATGTTTTTAACCTCCGTTTTTTAAATATTTTTTTGGCGCCAAATATACAAAAAAGAGCATGGAAAACGCATTTGTTAAAAAACTATTTCCAATAGTATCTGCAGTTTCTATCAAAAAAAGTTTTTTCTGCGTTTCCCATGCTCTTTAATGAGCTAACTTATCATGCGATTTTCTGTCGCATTCAAGCGGTACTTTTTATATTAGTCATTCTCATTTGCCTGCCGCAAAATATGTATGATGAAAGACTTCGTTTTTTTCAGGCTTTCTGACTTTCAGCGATTTGTCGGTGCTAAAAAAATCTCTGAGAATCATTTCAAGCTTGTCTGCTCGTTTTTTTTCGTTATCCGTAAAGGAAATTTTTATTTTCATACTGCCCTCCGTCATGTCTGATTTGCGTTTGATTTATGTTATGTTTATATTATAGCACAAAAAAATTAAAATGGAAGTACTTTCCGACCTGTCTGCACTCGTTTGCACTATTTTTTTAAAAAAGGCACGTTTTTAAGGACAAAATCATGTCATATTACAATAAATCTCTTGAATACATACTAAACCTATGGTATAATAATATTATAAAATAATTCTCATAAACTCGAAAGGACTGAAATATATGAAAATTTCAACTAAAGGCCGCTATGCACTCAGAATGATGCTGGATCTTGCCGAATATCAGCAGGACAGCTATGTTTCGCTGAAGGACATTGCCGAACGTCAGGAAATTTCAAAAAAATATCTGGAACAGATCGTTCCCCTGCTCAATAAAAGCGGACTGCTCCGCACCAACAGAGGCAATATGGGCGGATATCGTCTTGCAAAATCCGCCTCTGATTACACTGTCGGTGAGATACTCCGTGCTACCGAAGGATCTCTTGCTCCGGTTTCCTGTTTAGAGCACCAGACTAACGACTGCCCTCGACAAGAAAAATGTGCAACTCTTTTCGTGTGGCAGGGACTATATAAAACAATAACCGAATACCTTGACAGCATTTCTCTCCAACAAATTCTTGAAAACAAGCAGGATACTGCTGGAAACGATTATTGTATATGAGAACCTGTCCACATAGAACTTCCGCACATAATTTATATGCAGACAGGTTTTGAGATAATCACCACATCAAAGATTCTATCTCTTCAAATCCAAGCTTTGGCTGAAGAGCCATATTGATCCCGGCAGCAAGCATAGACGCCGAGCGTTCAATAAGCCTGTCCACATCTCTGGGGGTCACCATCATGTTAGGCAGTTCCTTGGAAAGTTCGCTTCCGGTATAATTGCTTACAATAGTATGCATATCAACAACGGTGGGAATACCCACAGCGATGACTGGTACGCCAAGAGTCGCTTCAGAAAGTTCACTTCGTTTATTCTGAACACCGCTTCCCGGAGATATTCCCGCATCTGACAGCTGAACAGTTCTTCCAAGCCTGTTCACGTCAGAGCATGCCAGTGCGTCCACAGCTATAACGCATTCCGGCTGTACCTTTTCCATTACAGCGCTGATAAGCTCGGCGGTTTCAATTCCGGTCTGCCCCAGAACGCCGCCTGCAATTACTCCTACAGGACGAAGCTCAGGAAAAAGCTCACTGCTGCTTTCAAGCTCGCTACGCAGATGACGTGTGGCAAGAATCTTAGCCGCTACCTGAGGGCCTAATGCATCAGGTGTAATATCGCTGTTGCCAAGTCCGGCAACAAGTATATTTCCCTTCGGCAGCAATGGAGACAGCTCTTCTGAAAATTCAACGCACATTTCACGAAAGCTTTCCGAATAGCTTCCCAGCGCTTCCCCCTCTAAAGTAATATAT
>CAMWXM010000176.1 GCA_947178195.1 uncultured Ruminococcus sp. | reverse complement strand
GTATCTAAGAAAATTTTCAATGCATTTAGCTTAACATGTCGAAATACAGCGCAACGTGTAATTTTATCGGCGTTTTTACCAATAGCTTACTGCTGTTTTTTGTTAATTTTTTACATTAGTTTGATTTATATTTGAACTCCAATATTTATTTGAATCCAGTTATTATGTTACCCATTTATGATCACCTTTTTTCTCTTGTAACCATATCTCTTCTCTCCTGCGATAAATATTGTCTTGAAAGAGTTGTTTCCCCAGAACAATATCAACATGTCATTTGCTATATTATCTATTTTTTCTCTTTAATGGTGCCTCACATTTCCATAGGTTTGTCTAAATGTAAATCCAAAATTATAAAAAATTCGTACCAACACCTCAATTTAACTGTATGTTTTATACTACAATAATAAGTAATTGTTTAAATTATTGAAATAGCTTTCACTTATCTGCTATAATTGTGTTATGCTGACCAATCAAAGAATTGATCGGCAAAATTATTATTCAAAAGGAGCAAATATTATGAATAGCAAATACACCCCCGAAATAAACAACAAATCTTCGCTCACCTTGAATCTTGCGAGTCAGTTGACTCAATAGCAAAAAACATAGGAATACCGAAAAGCACAATCTATTCATGGATAAAAACAGCAAAAAAAGATTCGGAAAGCTTTGAAATCATTAAATCTTCAGATTATAAAACGCTTCAACGACAAAATGAGCGTCTCAAAACTATCATTAAGATCTTGAAAACCGTGAATTGCTGCGTAGGTTCTCCTTTAAAAGATAAGCTAAACGAGCTTGAAAAGCTTTATGGACAATACAACGTTCACGTTTTATGCGATGCTCTTGATATTCCAAGAGGAACATTCCACAATCATATTAAGCGTAACAAACGTGATGATACTTACTATGCCAAGCATCGCGAGGAGCTTCGTTTAAAAATTCAAGAAATCTATGATGAAAGCCGACAGATTTACGGCTCGGATAAAATTCTGGCTGTTTTGCAGCGTGAAGGGTATCACACAAGCAAAAAAATGGTTTTGGAGCTTATGCATGATATGGGACTTACAAGTACTCGCCAAGATGCTAAGAAAATGTACGACAAGGAAATACGAAAATGCAAAAATCACATTAATCAGAATTTCAACCCTGACACGCCAAATCAGATATGGGTAAGCGATGTTACATATTACAAATTCAATAACAAGGTGCTTTACATCTGCGCCATTATCGACTTATATTCAAGAATGGTTATCAGCTATAAAATCGGTAAGAAAAATTCCACTAATTTGGTAAAATCTACCTTTAAACAAGCTTATGAAACACGCAATCCTAAAAAATTAATTTTTCACACTGATAGAGGTTCAAATTACCGTTCATACACAATGTGCACATATTTAAAATCATTAATAGTCACACAGTCTTTCTCTAGTGCACATAATCCTTATGATAATTCCGTAATGGAATCATTCTTTTCCACAATGAAGCGTGAGGAACTATATATAACAAAATACCGTTCCGAACAAGAGCTGCGAAACTGTATTGATAAGTATATCGCTTGGTATAACACGATTCGCCCACATAGAGCGGTAGGAAACAAGACACCATTAGAAGCAGAAACCGCATTTGCCGATAAATAAACGCTTTATATCACTTCAAATTGTAAACAGGGAGTTCAAATCTTGGCACTTTGATTTTTTACTTGACGTTTTTAACTTTTTTACGATTTCGTCTCCAATTTCGAACAAAAAATCCAAGCGTATCAAACCGCTTGGATAAAGGATTTATAAGTAATCCCCCTCAAATTCCAAAATCAAGGGTTCAGATTTTGAGGGGGATTCATTCGAATATCATAAAAAGACAGACAGCAAAAGGCTTTGACGGCTATACTTATTTTTTTGTGTTGCATAGCTCCGACATCTGCAATCTTAACATATTTGAATAAGCCTCCATAGCAGAAGGAAAGATATGCTGATATACTTTTTCTATCATTTCCGTGGAGCTGTGCCCCATGAGCTCTGATATGTACTTTTGAGGAATGCCCAGCAAAATACATTTACTTGCATAGTGGTGGCGGAGAGCGTGAAAAGTCAGATTCTTGTCGAGATTGTTCCTATCTCTGAACTTTGTGAAGCTGTTGCATATCAGAGCAGTTTTCTTGTTGCAGATCCTGCCGTTTTCGGCAGCGTTTGCAATCAGATAATCATATACATCTTTACTGATAGGAACTTTGCGGTAACCGCTTTCGGACTTAGGATCTTTTAAATGCTCGAGGTTATCATCACCAATAACCAAAGCCTGCTTGATAAATATGTAACTTGGAGTTACATTCTCAACAGTCAAAGCACCTATTTCAGAAGCTCTTAAACCACATTCAGCGGCTAAAAATACGGGAATTTCGTTTGAGGTACCGACAGCGAGGCTATAAATATATTCTATCTCCTCATTGTCGGGAACATATATTTCACGTTTTCTTTTGCGTGGCAAGGTGGTTGTAAGAATAAACTCAGGACGGTACATCTTCATGACCGCAGATATTAAACCGTGAGCATTACGACAGCTTTTAGGGCTGTACTTTGCCGCCATATCGTTTATTGCGATCTGTAAATCAAATCGGGTAATTTCACCTACTCGCTTGTACATAAGATTTTGACAATAATTTTTCAGTACGGTATAATATCCTCTTACGGTGGAAGGTGACAAAATATTCCGTTTGCTTTCAATATAACATTCAATAGCGTTGTGGAGCGTTATATTTTCGGCTGTGTTTTCGTTACGGTTAAAATTATATTGTGCCGCCAAGAATTCGTCTTCTTTTTTTGTTTTGGCTGTAAAGCTCTTATATTTTCGCTTGCCGTTCTCGTTGCCTATGTATAGATTTACACGAAAATTTCCGCTTGGTAATTTCTTTGCTTTTGCCATATTATCACCATAATCTATAAAATATCATAAAAATGCTTATCTAAAAATTCATCAATACCTGTTTTGGCTTTATCAAGTAATTTACGAACGGAAGCAGCTGCGGCAATATTTTCATCTCTGGCTTTACGAAGTTGAAGCAGGAAGGAACGATATTCAGAATCTTCTATGTATTGAGAATATCGTTCATATCCTACAAGCTCAGGTGAATGTTTATCAGCATTTATAAAGTCGGTAATAATTTCCTTTTGGCGTTTAATGCTGCTTTCAGATTGCATTGTTTCCTTGACAAGCATTAAATATTGTTGTACCGGCATACATTGAAGCATTGCGGCAATAGAAGGAAATACGCTTTTTTTCTGCCAGCGCAAAGAACGGTCAAAGAAATTTTCGACAGGTTTAACGTGATAAAGCTTTTGCTTATTAACCGTTCCGATGAAGTCAAGCCACCATTTTTTTGAAGGACAGCGGCTATAATTGCTGATATTGTTTTCGGTTATATCAATAAAGCGGATATAGTTATTGACTACTTCCGCATACCACAAAGGAAATAAATCTTCATCAAGGCTTACAATATGTTCAGCAACAGACATAGCATTGCAACCTTTGAATTCCATTTCAAAGCGTACCCAATGATTTATATTTTCATCAATGGGAGATTCTTTAGACTGACTTTCTGCAAGCTTATCATATATACGACAAAAAGCGTTGCTTCTTCTTGAACCTAAATAAATTGTATTGCCCATTAAGCCGCAGAGCTTGGCACGTTGGGAATCAACAAAAGTAACTGCATATTTTTTAAGGCGTTTCTTAATTGCAAAAGGTGATGTAAATTCATTTTTAAGAATTGAATCAGAAATAACTTCAAGGTTAAGCAAAGGCTTTTCGTTTAAAGAGTATGTAATATCATCATTAGCCATATCTAAACGACTAACATTACATTTTATGTCTCCATTATCAGCTAATGAAAGGAAATTAGACAGAAGCTGCTTAACGGAAAAATCTGGAATTGTCTTGCGCAGATATTCAAGATAAAAGTCAATTCCTTGACCGCTGAAGCTTATACAAAATCCTTGTTCACAAACATCAAGAGGTCTGGGAACAGAGAAAACAATATTGTTATAACTATATGAATAGTCGTAAAAACCATGACCGCCACCAAGCTTGAACAATTCAATGAGATCATCAAGCTTAAAAAATTCTATAAGAGATAAATAGAATTCGTAAGGATTTACGGAGTAAGAAGGTTTAATAGATAGGGTTAGCCAGTCAACTTTTGAAATCAACATGAGAATAAAACCTAAACTTTCTTGTTATTTTGCACAATGGGTAAGATCTGATCCGAGCTGATGTATTGGTTATATTTAACAAATAGGTCGCTCATCAGAATGATTAAACATAAAAGCTTATTCATCTTTTGATTATTAAAAGATTTGAATAAGGGTTCACACAGTGGAGGGGACCCCGCTCACACGTTCGCACCCCTCCACCGTGTGAAACTTTATTCTATTGCTTTTACCCAACGTAAAATAGTTTGATAAGCGTAGTATATAAGTATTGCAGAACTCCAAACCAAAAGAGTATTACCAAACATATAAAACGGAATAAGCCAATTTATATAGCCGAGGATCTCCTGAACCTCAGGCGGCAAAGTAAATTGAAAAGGACTGTCGGGTAAAAGAGCGAATAAAACAACTTGAATATCGTTTATTCTATCGGTAAGCCAATTACCGATACTATTGAAAAAATTTCCCATTTTAACCTCTGCCTATAAGTTTATTTGTGAGGACTATTAAGCCTACAATAAAAACAGCATATAAAACCCAACGAATAATATTTGCTATCAATTCATATTGGGATAGATCTATTACTATATCGTAACACTCGCCACCGATAGATGTAAAATCAAGAGGAATTGTGAATTTAGGAGCTTGTGGACTGGCTGAAAAAATATTAAAAATGTTGTAAATATCAAATGGCAAGGAAAAAGGAAATTTTGTTGTAATTGAAGAAGGAGTTTCAAATTTATTTATTGTATCTGTTATATCAATTTCAACAGGAACAGAAAATTCTCTAATTGCACCCTTTATTTGACTGATATCGAGAGCTATAGAATTAAGCTGTTCTAAATCAGTTAAGTCCAACCCATCAAAAGATTTAGTCAAATCATCAAGCTTGTCAAGCAAATCACCATATACAGCTTCACGTTTTTTATCACGTTCATTTAGATCATCTAATGTACTTTCAAGTGCAGATATATGACTTCCCAAACCCTCTATATTTAAGCTTTTTAAATATTCGAGAAGCTCGGAAAGATCCCCAGATATATTTTCTACTTTGGAATACATTTCATCAAATATTTTGGATAATCCGTCAACTTTGTATTCTATTCCGTCATCTCCGACTATTGTAATATTGCGATCAGAACCAATAATAATATCCAATTTTTCAAGTAATTCCTCATAGGTTGTTCCCTGCTGCTGGGCGAGAATGTATATTGCTTTCTGCCAATCGGAAAGGTTGCTTGTTATAGTCTGACCTCCACCGCTTATGGCGTTTTCTGTGCCTAATAACATTTGTCCTGCGGATTGAATATTTGAAAATTCATATCCTACAATTGATTTATCGCCGTAAAAATAACCGCAGTATGCTATTCCTTCATCGAGTATATACGAATAATCAAATTTTGTAGAATGAGACCCGTCAGAAGCTTTAAAAAATTCTACCGATTGATTTTCTGTTTTTAAACTAACAACTTTTTCATAAGGGCTTGATTGTGCAACTAATGAAGATCGATCTTCAAATAATATAGGAGTATATGAAATCTCAGGATCACCTATAATGTATTGATTCCAATGTACATTCTTTTTATCTTCAGATGAAGAATAACAGCTTAAAACACCTAAGTATAAGCTTGTATCTTGTGCAAAAAAGCGAAAGGACAAATAACCTTTTATAGTTTTTTCCCAATCAAAAGATGTTGAATAGTATTCACTGCCAAGATAAAACCTATTTTGACCGCCGATGCCTGAATATTTGCTTTTAAAATATTCCTGATATACAGTTTTATATAAAATGTAAAGATCATTATTTTCTGTTATGAAAAAAGGAGTATAGTATAAGGTTGAAAGATGCGTA
>CAMWXM010000175.1 GCA_947178195.1 uncultured Ruminococcus sp. | reverse complement strand
CACAGTAGCAGATTTAAGCAAAGCAGCTTTAAGCGGAGTAGCTTTTAGAGTAGGAGATTTTAGTGTAGCAGATTTAAGTGGAGCAGATTTAAGAGGCGTAGATTTAAGAAGAGCAGATTTAATAGAAGCAGATTTAAGTGGAGCAGATTTAAGAGGAGTAAATTTAAGAGAAGCAGATTTAAGTGGAGTAGATTTAAGTGGAGTAGATTTATCATTTACAAGAAACATTTTACAAGCAATATTTAATAGAACAAAATATGATGATAACACAATATTTCCAGAAGATTTTGATTATTCTGAGCCTAAATTTGTGAAAAAGAACAATTGAGCTTTGTTGATATTATGGATATCATTGACGACTCAAATTGAAACTTAGATACATAAGTACACACAAAAGTACACACTTTTATTTGCACCATTTTAAAAATTGTTTTTTATAGTAAAAAAATCTACAGAAAATGGTTGTTTTTACGATATTAAAAGTTGAGTATGATTTTTAAACTGTGTAAATGTCGAAAAACGTCACAACCGCTCTGTCATTATATCACAAATTATGTCGTTATCAAGACTAAAATGTATGTCGAAGACAGTCTTGACAACGACATAATTTGTGATTTCTTGGCAATTAAGCGGTTGTGCCGTCATAATGTGTCATAACAGCGTACACAAAAATAAAATCATAACCTAAAAGTTGTATTTTAATATCTAATAGTGACAATTGCGGTTTGAATCCCCCTTATCTCCACCAATTTCAATTCCAGCAAATCCTTTTACAGACAGGGTTTGCTGGATTCATTTGTATAGTTACCCCCAGTAAAACTTGGGGATAAAAGCTTAAAGCTATGGACAAAAGCCTCATTGAACATTATAATAAATAAGGCGGTTCTGTACGGAGCCGTCTTTTCTTTATGCTTAAAAATACAGAAAAATGTGTCAAATAATTGACTAATTATGCAAATTATGGTATAATAAAACAGATAATACATCGCTATATGTGGGTTAAACGGAGGTCATAAAATGATTATAGGAGCAAAGGTGAAAAATATGTGGAGGTATGACTATGTCGCAAAATTTGATAAGTGCTGAAGATGTAAAAAAAGCATTAAACATTGACAGTTTTCGGAATATTACAAAGGACAAAATAAGTGAGTTTATCTCATTGATTACAAGTATGGATAGAGAGGTTGCAATAAATATTATTGAGCAGTTTCCAGCATACGCTGAATATGCAGGAGCCATAATCATACAGTTAAATACACTTTGTGATAATGCATTAAAAAGCAATGATGCAAGTCAGCGAGATGCTATTGAGGCATATAAAAAACTTCTTGATGATCTAGGTGAAATTTTAAAGAAGGATAATCTGACAGCCGATGAACGCAAAATGATTTCCGATAAAATGCTAACTGTAGCTGACCGAATTGCTGCAAAGGATACTGAAAACAAAGAGTTCATAACCAATATGTTAAAATTTGGTGTGCCTATTTTGGGTGTAGCCATTATATTGGGTGCTACTATTTTACAAGTAAATGTAAGAGGAACAAAAATTCCGTCTTTAAAAAAATAACAATGTTTATGAAATGGAGGCTGTTTCAATGTCTGAAATAGAGTTCAAAAAGCTATTGATTGCGACTGTGCAAACGGAAGATTACGATAAAAAGCAAGAACTTTTAGATTTGTTAAAATACATAAGTATCCGGTATGAGCAGACTGGAGAGTTTACACGTAATCTTTGGAATCACTATAAAGAGTATATCCAAGTTTGTATTATTCCAGAAAAGCTTATTCAACTCAAGGAGCACAAGGAATATATTGAAAAAATATGTTATGAAATATATCCCCCAAATAATGATTACGAGTTATGGGGAGTTGAGATTAAGCCAGGTTTGATGCCAAACGATAATGATATTAGCCAAGAAATTGTGTTTGAAAACATACGTAACCAAATCATAGATGAAATTAGAAACGCAAAATATCTAATTTGGATTGTAATGGCATGGTTTACTGATCCTGTATTATATGGCGAACTTTTGAAAAAGAAAGCCCAAGGAGTTACTATTGAAATAGTGCTTGATAACAACGAAAAGAATAAATCGGCAGAATTTAATGTTGCCGCAGAATTTCCTACGCATTGGATTACTGTACAATCATACTTTCCAAATATTATGCATGAAAAATTTTGTATTATAGATTTATCCACCACAATTCATGGAACTTTCAACTGGACAAAAGCTGCGAATTTTAACAAAGAAAGCATAAGTATTGACCATAATCGGAATATTTCAGAATCTTTTGCTGATGAATTTATGCGTTTAAAGAACAAATCTGTATGGAATAAATAAATATATTCCCCATTGCCGTTATAGCAGTGGGGAATATATTTTTGTTGGTTATGATTTTTTGTGTACGCAGTTACGACATATTATGACGTCACAATCGCTTAATTGCCAAAAATATAAACTATGTTGTTGCCAATACTGTCTTCGACATAAATTTTAATCTTATTTGACAATATATTGTTAAGGCTATAAAACAGATTGGCAATTTCCTTAGACATAGGATTGTTAAGAGCATTTTCAAAACATTATTTTATAATAATTCGCAAGAAGTTGCGAATTGTTGCCATAAATTTTGCAAAATATATTGACTTTCTGGAAAAATAGGTCTATAATATGTGATAGGTATACTATATAGGAGGGCATGGTATGAGAATAAGCTATAAAAAGCTATGGATATTGCTTATTGAAAAGGAAATCTCTCCTGCTACATTAAGGAAAGACTTAAACATTGCTACTGGAACAATGACTAAACTGCGAAAGAATGAAGAGGTTGCCCTATCGGTGTTGCTTCGTATATGCGAATATTTGAATTGTGATATTGGAGATATTTGTCAAGCATTGCGATTGGACAACGAATAATGAAGAATTATTTATGCGGAGGTATTTATGGCAAAAGTGATTTCAAGAGATGCTGCAATTAGATTTCGGGATTGGATTGACAATCTCATATTAACGGGCTTTGGAGAAAGCATTAATAGAGTTAGAGAAGAGGCATTTTATAAAGCAATAGAGATTGGACTGGAAAATACATTTGCAACTTTATATGATGCTAATGTGAACGATGAAGAAATTATTAATGTTGTGTGTAAATATTGGGAAATATCAAGGCAGGATGCAGAAGATCGTTTGATTGATGAAAAACAACAAGCAGTTGTTAGAAATTTAAGGCAATATATGAAACGACAAAATTATAGCGAACATGAAATAATTGAATTTTTCCAAGTACATAAGGTATTAATCAAAATCAGACGTAATAAGGAGTTGTGGAAATTGAAAAATAATCCTGATAAGTTGTTTAAGGATATACAAGTTCACAAATAATGGTTGGGAGGTGCTAAACGGTGGCATTTTGTTTTAATTGTGGTAAACCTATAATGGACGGAATCAAATTCTGTCCTAATTGTGGTGTTTCACAGTCTATGGCTTCGCACAATGTTCAACGGAATTTCGAATGGGCGGGTACAATTGTAAAATGTCCATCGTGCGGTGAGGATATTCCTAGCTTTACTGCAATTTGTCCTTCTTGTGGTCACGAATTTAATTCAGCGAAAGTTTCGTCGGTTCTTGAAGAATTCATAAATAGCATAAATGAATGCGATCGCTTGATAGCTGAAAATCCAAATTCAGTTAAAACAGGTTGGGCTTCTTGGGGAAAAGCTAAACGTTTTTGGTGGGTTGTATTGAATTTCTTTACAAGTTGTATTCCGCTGATTATATATTTGGTAACACCTTTAATCAGATATAACAATACGCCTCGTTTGACTCCTGAAGAAAAAAGAAAGTCGGCTTTAATCGAGAATTTCCCTTTTCCAAATGAACGAGAAGCATTGTTGGAAGCGTTATTATTTACTAAGTCAAAAATATCGTATCTCGCTGCTGAGAAAGTTGATAGAAAAAACGCATATTGGACACGTTTGTGGTCTGCTAAGGGAGAACAGCTTTATCAACGTGCCGAAATGCTGTTTGAAGGCGATGAGATAGCCAATAACGCATATAGGGAAATAATTGCTCAAAAGCTTCGTGTTTCCAAAACTGTTAAATTCAGAGCTACATCAGGTGTAGTTATTTTATTGGTAATAATTATTTTAGCATTTTTGAGAAGCGGTACAGTTGATTCAATAGCAGCATTAAATACACCGTTAGTAATTCCCGATACAGAGTTAGCCAGACTGATTCCGCCTATTGATGATGCGAGGGGTGAGATTGTAACCAATAATTCTACATACTTCACCATTGAGTGTTATGGAATTTCAGATAGAGAGTTTGAGGATTACAAGTCAATCTGTAAAAGCAACGGTTTTGATATTGACTGTGAAAATACAGGGTCTTTATTTGATGCGTATAATGAGAATGGTTATAATATAAGAATAACTCATTATAGTTCGAAAATGCATATTACAATAACAAATAAAATGGATATGAATAAATTTGTCTGGCCTGATTCCCCAATAGCCTCGTTGCTACCTGTGCCTAAATCGGATTATGGAAATATATCCTCGTCAAGTGAAACCTGTATAATTGTATATATTGGCAACACTACCGTGGATGACTATAAAGAGTATATATACGCTTGTATGGAAAAAGGCTTTGACAACAACATTTCGCAAACAGAGTTCCACTATCACGCAGATAACGATGATGGATTTGGAATAGTGGTTGAATATCGTGGGTATAACACTATGTTTTTAAGAATAGATGATTAGAAAGAGGGCGTTTCACATGAGCATATTCAATAAAATGAGAGCAGGCGGTTTAACGGACGTTATCCGCTGTGATGAATCTTCATATTTAATATGGAAATGGCATCCTGAAAACACAAAATCAGGAGAGAGCAAAAGGGAGAATGCTATTCGTTATGGTTCTTCACTTCGTGTTAAGGACGGAGAAGTGGCTGTTTTTGTATATAACTATAATAATGCTCCTATGCAGGATTATATTGAAGGACCGTTTGACAAAATACTTGAAACCGCAAATCTTCCTATTTTATCTAATATTGTCGGGTTGGCATATGGCGGTGATACGCCATTTCAGGCGGAAGTGTATTTTATAAATCTTGCAGAAATTATCCAAGTGAAATTTGCTGTCCCGTTCTTTGATGTATACGACCCAAGATTTGCTGACTTTGGTGTGCCTATTGCAGTCAGGGGTACAATAAGCTTTAGAATCGCTGACTACAGAGAATTTATTAAGTTACATAAGCTCAGTAGCTTTAATCTTGATGATTTCCAGCGTCAAATCCGTGATACTGTCAATCGTTATGTTAAAGATACTGTTGCCAACGCTCCTGCCGCACATAACATTCCTGTAATCCAGATAGAAAGCAAAATTGCACAAATCAACGATGTGATTGAATACGACCTAAAAGAACGATTAAAAGAGGACTTTGGAGTTGTTGTTTCTGGCATTGATATTGGTGCTATAGAAGTAGATAAAACAAGCGAAGGATACCGTCAGCTGATGGGTGTTACCAGAGAACTTTCTGGAGCTACTGCAAAAGCAGAAGCTGAAGCAAAAATCAGGGATATTACAGATAAACAACATATTGAGGCTGAAAATTATCAGGAAACTCTGCGTATTCAACGAGAAGAAGGTCAGTATGCACAACGCTTGCATACCCAAACTGCGAATATTGGCGCATATCAAATAGAGAAACAAGCAGAGGTCGGCGTAGCTGGTGCAAATGCATTGGGGCAAATGGGCGCTAATGGAGCCGGTGATGTAAACTTAGGCAGCGGCGGTGATGGATTTAACATGGCTGCTATGATGGCAAACATGGCTATAGGCAGTGTTGTGGGTCAAACGATGAATAATATGATGAGCGGCACAAACCAATCTATGCAACAACAAATGACACCTCCGCCCATTCCTATGGCTACATATCATGTAGCTGTCAATGGTCAGGCTACCGGTCCGTTTGATATTGACACTTTAACGCAAATGGCTGCTACTGGACAGATTACTTCTGATAGCTTAGTATGGAAAAACGGAATGGCGCAGTGGGAAAAAGCCGAAATGGTTGATGAGCTGAAAAAAT
>CAMWXM010000174.1 GCA_947178195.1 uncultured Ruminococcus sp. | reverse complement strand
AATATATTATATTTTTAAGAAAAGAATATTGAAAGGATTGTAATAAAAAATGTTTTTTCAAAAGGACGCCGAAACTATGTCAAGGCAGCAGATAGAAGAGATACAGTTAAAAAGGCTTAAAGCTCTTGTGGATTATTGCTATAACAATGTCCCATTTTATCATGACAGGCTTGACAAGGCGGGAATTACCGGTGATAAAATAAAATCTCTTGATGATATTAAATACATACCATATACCACAAAGGACGATATAAGGGATAATTATCCTTTTGGCTTGTTTGGTCAGCCGCTTAAAAAAATTGTGAGGATTCATGCTTCAAGCGGTACTACTGGTAAGCCTACCGTTGTGGGATACACCAGAAACGACCTGGAGATATGGAGCGATTGTATGGCAAGGCTTTGTACTGCCGCAGGCGCTACAGATGAGGATATTGTTCAGATATCCTTTGGATACGGCTTATTTACAGGTGCTCTGGGACTGCACTACGGTCTTGAAAAAATAGGCGCAACTGTTGTTCCGACCTCAAGCGGAAATACCGAAAAGCAGATAATGCTTATGCAGGATTTTCAGACTACTGCTCTTGTGGGTACTCCTTCCTATGCGCAGCTTATCGGTGAAACTGCAAGAGAAATGGGCGTTATAGATAAAATAAATTTAAAACTGGGTTTGTTCGGCTCTGAGGGTTGTACCGAGGAAATGAGAACTCAGGTGGAAAAAACTCTCGGACTTTTTGCAACAGATAATTACGGAATGAGCGAGCTTATGGGGCCAGGAGTTTCAGGCGAATGCAGAGAACGCTGCGGAATGCACATAAACGAGGATCATTTCCTGGCAGAGGTCATTAATTCCGAAACCGGTGAGGTGTTGCCTAAAGGCTCACAGGGCGAGCTTGTTATTACGACCCTTACCAAAGAGGGAATCCCTATGCTCAGATACCGCACAAAGGATATAACCAAAATTGACTATGAGCCATGCAAATGCGGAAGAACTTTTGCCAGAATGGCGAAAATTATGGGAAGAACCGACGATATGCTTAAAATCAGAGGGGTAAATGTATTTCCGTCACAGATAGAAAGCGTTCTGATGAAATTTGACCAGATTGCTCCTCACTATCAGCTTGTTATAACAAGAGAAAATTTTGCCGACAGACTTGAAGTAAAGGTTGAACTTGCTGACAGCTCGCTGCTTGAAAGATATTCTGCTCTTGAATCACTGAGAAGCAGCATTCATCACGATTTGAAAACTGTTCTTGGCATAGATACGAAGGTTTCTCTTGTGGAGCATAAGTCCCTTGAAAGGTTCCAGGGTAAGGCTAAGCGTATCGTTGATCTGAGAAAAAAATAATGAAGCGGCTTTTTATTACCGACCTGGACGGAACGTTTTTTAACGATGAAGCACATGTTACGGATATTTCGGCTGAAATTATAAATGAGTTTATTGCAGATGGTGGATATTTTACCTTTGCGACCGCAAGAACTGCCTCTTCGGCAGCCGGAATGACTGAAAGCGTGAACATCAACGTTCCTTGCATACTTATGAACGGCGTCAGCATATATGATAATCAGAGAAAAAAATATGTTAAAAATAATTTTTTATCTCATAGCGACGCTCTCAAAACAGCAGAAATATTCAAAGACTGCGGCGTGATACCTTTTATGTACAGGATTGAAGAGGACAGAGTTCACACGTATTATTATGATTTTAACTGTAAGGAAATGTATGATTTTTTCAGAATGCGTGGAAATACTCCCGACAGACCGTTCTTTAAATGTGAAAGTCTGACGGATATTGCTGACGATAAAACCGTTTATTTTTCTGTTCAGGGACAGGAAAATGAGCTTGAAAGAGTAACGGAAATTCTTGACAATGAAAAGAATATAAGCTACGCTTTTTACAGGGACGTTTACAATAAAAGCATTTGGTTTCTGGAGGTTTTTTCAAGTAATGCCTCTAAATCAAATGGTGTGAAATTTTTAAAGGAATACGGCGGATTTGACCATGTTACCTGCTTTGGAGATAATTATAATGATCTGCCTATGTTTGAAGTATGTGACAGAAAAATTGCGGTTTCCAACGCAAAAACTAAAGTAAAAAATGCAGCCGATGAAATAATCGGAAGCAATAATGATAATGCGGTGGCTTATTATATAAAGTCAGCGCAGTATAAAGAGAATTATATGAATGAAAGGAAATAAGATAAATGAAAAAATTAATGCTTGGCAATGAAGCGTTTGCAAGAGGCTTATACGAAGGCGGCTGCAGGCTTATATCCAGCTATCCGGGTACTCCTTCCACCGAAATCACGGAATTTGGCGCAGAATATGACGCTATGTACGCAGAATGGGCGCCTAACGAAAAGGTTGCAATGGAAACGGCAGTGGGAGCGTCTATTGCCGGAGCAAGAAGCTTCTGCGGCATGAAGCATGTCGGACTGAATGTTGCTGCCGATCCGCTTTATACCGCATCATATACAGGAGTTACCGGAGGTCTTGTAATTGCCGTTGCTGACGACCCTGGAATGCATTCCTCGCAGAATGAGCAGGACAGCCGTCATCATGCTATAGCGTCGAAAGTACCTATGCTGGAACCTTCTGATTCGGCGGAATGTCGTGATTTTGTTAAGGAAGCCTTTGAAATTTCGGAAAAATTCGATACTCCCATAATTGTACGTCTTTCAACCAGAGTAGCTCATTCTCAGAGCAGCGTTGAACTTCAGGACAGAGAAGAGCATGATATAATTCCATATAAAAAGAATGCCCCTAAATATGCAATGGTACCTGCTTTTGCAAAGGCAAGGCACATAGTTGTTGAGGAGCGTACTAAAAAGCTTACGGAATTTGCTGAAAAGTCGCCGCTTAACAAAACCGAGATAAACAACGGCAAAATCGGCGTTATTACAAGCGGTATTTCTTATCAGTATGCTAAAGAGGCTCTCGGCGACGGCGTATCATATCTGAAACTTGGCATGGTAAATCCTCTTCCTGTAAAGTTGATACAGGATTTTGCCTCAAAATTTGATACGGTTTATGTTATCGAGGAATTGGACGACATTATTGAAGCTCATTGCAAAAAAATCGGAGTAAATGTGATAGGCAAGGAGCTTTTCGGATTTATCGGCGAGCTTTCTCAATCTATAATCGCCGAAAAAATACTGGGTAAAAAGACGGAATTTACTGAATTTTTAGAGGCCGTTCCCGTAAGACCACCAGTTATGTGCGCAGGCTGTCCTCACAGAGGTCTGTTCTATTCGCTTGCGAAAAACAATATTATAGTATCGGGAGATATAGGCTGTTATTCCCTTGGAAGCGCCGCTCCTCTTAACTCTATGGATTCAATTATTTGTATGGGAGCTTCTATTTCAGCCCTTCACGGTATGAATAAAATTTCAGGCAAAGAGGGCGAAAAGAAGTCGATTGCAGTGATCGGCGATTCCACATTTATCCACAGCGGTATTACAAGTCTTATCAATATTGCCTATAATGCAACAAATTCAACAGTTATAATTCTTGATAATTCGATCACCGGTATGACCGGACATCAGCAAAATCCCACTACCGGAATGAATTTAAAGGGCGATCCGGCTTCTAAGGTTTCTCTTGAAGAGCTTTGTAAGGCTGTGGGCATTAACCGTATCAGGGTTGTCGACCCTTATAATATGGCTCAGACAGAAGCGGCTATTCTTGAAGAATTGACTGTGGAAGAACCATCAGTTATTATTTCAAGACGTCCCTGCGCATTATTAAAGTATGTTAAGCATAAACCGGCTCTTCGTGTCGATACCGATAAATGCAAATCCTGCAAAATGTGCCTTAAAATAGGCTGCCCGGCAATTTCAATCAAGGACGGCAAGGCGGCTATTGAAAAAACACAGTGCGTAGGCTGCGGAATTTGCACCGAAATGTGTAAATTTGACGCAATAACAGAGTAATGGAGGAATGTTAAATAAATGGAAACAAAATCAATTATGATTGTCGGTGTCGGCGGTCAGGGAAGCTTGCTTGCTTCAAGAATTATAGGCAACGTTCTCTTGTCTCAGGGCTTTGACGTAAAGGTAAGCGAGGTACACGGAATGTCTCAGAGAGGCGGTTCTGTCGTTACATATGTAAAATACGGCGATAAGGTGTACTCTCCTGTTATCGAAAAAGGCGAAGCGGATATTATCGTTTCCTTTGAACTTTTAGAAGCGGCAAGGTGGGTATCCTACTTAAAAAAAGGCGGACATCTTATTACTTCAACTCAGCAGCTCGACCCTATGCCAGTCGTTACCGGAGCGGCTGAATATCCCGAAAATATTGCGGATAAGCTTCAAGAACTGGGTGTTGATGTGATTTCAGCGGACGCACTCTCACTTGCCGAAAAAGCAGGCAGCGCTAAGGCTTCTAATGTTGTTCTTATGGGTCTTATTGCTTCAAAAATGGATTTTCCGGACGAAGTATGGAAAGATGCAATCAAACAATGCGTTAAGGAAAAATTTCATGAACTTAATTTAAAAGCGTTTGAACTTGGCAAAAATATATAATAGGCGGTTCAGCATCAATCAGACTTGTTGAACTAAAAACAATTCCAAGTAGCGAGAGAAAGCCGTAAGAGTTATAGATAAACGAAAGCGTTAAAGGAGATGATATAAGATGTTCATTATCAAGCAAATTTCCGTTTTTGTTGAAAACAAACCGGGCAGAATAAAAGCAATGACTAATATCCTTAAAGAAAACGACATAAATATCCGGGCACTGTCCATTGCCGATACTAAGGATTTCGGAATACTTCGTCTTATTGTAAACGACCCGGAAAAGGCATGTCGGATATTAAAGGAGGCTGAATGCACCGTTACTACTACGGACGTTATTGCGGTGGGATTTGAGGATAAGCCGGGTCAGCTTGCAAGTGTTATGGATACGCTTTTTGAATGTTCAATAAGCGTTGAATATATGTATGCATTTTTCAGCAGAATTGACGGTCAGGCTTCTGTTATTCTGAGAGTAACAGATAATCAGAAAGCCGTTGACGAGCTTGCAAACGCAGGTGTCAAGCTGCTGTCTTGCGATGAAATTTATAATAATTAAAGGAGATTAAATATGGGAGTATTTAACAAAATCGGCAGCGCAGTAAGCGATGCCAACAGAAATCTTAGTGAAAAATCTAAAAATGTTTCAGACACAAATAATCTGAAGAGAAAAATCACTTACGAGGAAGAAAGAATTATGGAGATTTTTATGGAAATCGGTAAGATTTACTATAAAACTCCTGATAATGTAAGTGAACTGAAAAGCCTTGTGGATGATATTGAAACAAGAAAAAGAAGAATCAAAAAAATGCGCTTTGAACTTCAGTCAAAGAAGGGCTTTAAAACATGTCCTAAATGTCAGGCTGAGGTTCAGGAGAAGTTTATGTTCTGCGGCGTTTGCGGTGCTAAGCTTCCGTCAGGCGATGAAGACTTCGATTGATCAAATGCTGATTTTGTGCCTTGCCATATGGCAAGGTACTTTCTTTTTTATTTTTTGACAAAAATTGACAAATTACATGTGTATTTTAAGATGGAATGAGTGCAAAATTAATAAATTTTATTTTTTTGAAATTTATTCTTGACAAATCAGAGAAACTATGATATAATTATTATTGTTGATTGAGAAGTTAATAATTATGCAGGTGTAGTTCAATGGTAGAATTCCAGCCTTCCAAGCTGGTTACGTGGGTTCGATTCCCATCACCTGCTCCATATGCGCCTTTAACTCAGCTGGATAGAGTAACTGCCTTCTAAGCAGTAAGCCATTGGTTCGAGTCCAATAAGGCGCACCAGTTTTATATGGTGGGTGTAGCTCAGTTGGTTAGAGCGTCGGATTGTGGTCCCGAAGGTCGTGGGTTCGACCCCCATCTCCCACCCCATATTGGTACTATAAAATAGATGTACCCCACTCAAACCGCCTACCTAGGCGGTTTGTTGGCGTTTTAGAGGTGAAAATTTTAGGTGTAAAACCGTAGATGCTTTTTGCCTCATTTTACAATCAAATGGGATTCGAACCGTTTCACTGGAATATTTTGTAAAAGTTTAAGGCATATTTGAGAGAAATAATCTCAGATATGTCTTTTTTGATATATAGAATTA
>CAMWXM010000173.1 GCA_947178195.1 uncultured Ruminococcus sp. | reverse complement strand
CTATTAAAGAACCTTCATATATAATATTTTTAAGAGATTTGGTTTGTAAGTATGACCTTGATGGCCACAAATACTTGATATATGATAAGTCGGAATTTAATCAAAACGATGTAGATATATTAGTTTCAATGGGATATATCAATGTGACTAAATACATAAATGGATCTATATCTGCAAAACCAACTGGTGCAGGAATTAAATATATAGTAGATAACCCTTTAAAATAATCCTCCAACAGTTGGAGAACCCTACGAAAAAAGCTACGCCGTGCCCTGTATACAATAATCAAATCAACGCGACAAACTAAAAAATACAAGAAGTAAAAAACATCTAAGGAGGCATAAATAATGAGTAAGATAAAGGATATCACTGAACTAACAGAACACAAAGAGCAAGCTCTGTCAGTTATTGAAAATTTTTTAGACGGATTGATAAACGATTCGTCAGAAGATGAAAAAGATAGGGTTAGTGCAAGAAAAAAAGCGGATCTAATATGTTATTGGCTGAAAGATTATATTAATTTTTTGAGTTCCGAGAAAGACTTCACTCCTAAAAAGCTTAAACGATATAAACGCGGCGAGATAGTGAAGGTACATCTCGGCTTTAGGATTGGGAGCGAGGAGGGAGGATTACATTATGCTGTTGTCCTTGATACAAACAACTCGTTGTCATCTCCTACCTTAACGGTAGTCCCGCTTACTTCTGTAAAAAAGGGAAAGGATTTAGATAAGCTGCCGAAAGGAAACATATATTTAGGCAATGAGCTGTATAATTCATTGCAAAACAAAATTGACATACTGATTAAAAAAGCTGTGGAAGAGTTAGATGGCTGTATAGCGGAAATGGATAAATTTGATCAATATCCCCAATCGGATAAAACCGATGATGATTTTAGATCGAAAAAGGAAAACGAAATTCATGAGCGTATGAATGAGATTGACAAAACTATTACTCTGTTACTAAAGAGCCAGATAGAAACCGAAAAAATGGAAAGGGGAAGCATAGCATTAACAAGGCAGATTGTAACTGTAAGCAAGCTCAGAATTTACGACCCAAAATCCTCATATGATGTTCTTTCGGGAATTAAGCTGAGCGACGTCAATTTAGACAAAATCGACAAAGAGATTATGTGCAACTATACCAAAAACTGATATAGTGCGAATAAAAGTGTTGACTGTTGCATACTTTTTGTGTATAATGAGTATATAACACAGCCGTTCACCGGCACGTTAAAAGACACTGCCCCTTGCGGGCGAACTCATTAAAGGCTCTGCTTTAAAAGTGGAGCCTTTGTTTTTATAAAACAACCGCCTTAAATGATAGGCGGTTGAAGTAATTTGAACAAAAAGGAAGTGATCGTATTGATTAAAAACGCAAAGCGCAAGGACGGTCGCGTAAAAGCCTCCGTATATCTTGGCAACGGCAAGTACAAGTATGTGTATGCGAGCAACAACAAAGAGCTTGAACACAAGGTTCAGGAAGTCAAGCTTCAGCTCGGCAAGGGCATTGACGTTTCCGCCGAACGGGACACATTCGGACAATGGGCTGAACGCTGGCTTAAGCTCAAAAAGCCTGATATTTCGGCAAAACGATACGCCGCATACCAATACACTGTCCGACATTTTGAAAGTATTTCCAATATGCCGATATGCAAAATACGCACCGCCGACATTCAGGACATCATCTCAGACGCTGCGGAAGCGGGTGCCGCAAAGCAAACGCTGTCGCAATATAAATCGGTTTGCAGACAGATAATACAGCTTGCCGCCGATAACCGCGTTTTGGACTACAATCCCGCCGTTGCTGTAAAGATACCCAAACAGGCAGCAAAAACTACCAAAAGAGCCTTGACCGAGCAGGAACAGGAATGGATCATGTCCCCAACCGATCACCGCGGACAGCGTGCCGCTATGATAATGATGTTTGCAGGATTACGCAGGGGAGAACTTATTCCCTTGCTATGGACGGATATAGACCTCAAAAATAAGACTATTACGGTAAATAAATCGGTGGAAATGATACACAGCCGTCCCGTTGTGAAAAACAGTACCAAAACTGCCTCGGGAATGCGGGTGATACATATTCCCAAGCTTCTTGCCGATTATCTCGCGGAGCAGGACAGAAACAATAATTTTCTTGTATGCCCCGACGCTCACGGAAATATGTATACAGAAAGCGCATGGGAAAGAATGTGGGAATCCTATATGCGTGAGCTGAATTTCAAATTCGGGGATTTCAGCGGAATAATGGTTACGGACAAGAAAAGCGGCCAGCTGACCGAGTTTAAGCTTCCAAAGAGCCGCTTTGCCCCGATAAAAATTCCGATGGTTATTCCTGCCATAACAGCCCACTGGCTTCGTCATACTTACATAACCATGCTTTACCTTGCAGGCGTTGACGTTATGACCGCAAAAGAGCAGGCAGGACACGCCGACATAAAGACCACTGTAATCATCTTATATGGACACACCCAACAAAGCAGCTATATTTTGATAAAAATAACCGTTATAATTGGTTTAAAAGCCTTTTATAGCGGTTTTATTTTTTTAACTTTACAAATTGAAGAAAGTTGTATAGTATAACTAAATATGTTTAATTATATTATTTGAAGGTAAAAAATGGATAAACAAGATCTTGAAGCAACTAAAGCCGCATTACTGAAAACTGCCAACAATTTAATAACCGAATATATCGATCTGACGAAAGTCACTTCCCACGCTATTTTAGGCAAAGCGGGTATAACCACTGCGATAATAAACTATTGCTTCGGATTGAAAGAAGACCTGATATTTGATGTTTTTAAAAGCTTTAATCCAAGGATTTGAACCTAAATTCCGTATTCGAAGAAAGTATGAAGGAAAATATTTCTCTCAAGGAAAAGCTTATACTTCTGCATTTTCAATCAATGAAAAAATGTTGGAAAACTTCAAATATGTAAATTTTGTTACAAAATTTACACTGCTTGACCGCAGCATTTCGTCTAAAATAGGGAGTTTTTCCTTAATAAACGAGCTTTGGGTAGGATATAAATCAGAGACTGAATGTCCATTTACAGTATATCAACTTTCAAGTATGCACGAAATTGCTGTTTTACGTCATGAGATAATACGAGATGTTTGCGGTATAGATCTTACCTATAACGAGATTCTGAAAAAATTGGCAAAGGCAGCGAGAAAAACTCTTTTGCAGGGGTATAAGGAACTGTGCTTGATTTACTCGTGGACAAAATTGCCGAATTTTATCTCTCCAGAGTTTGCTGAAGTGCTATTTACGGCAGACACAGTAACCGCCAGTACAGTGGTTATGACTGGAAACTTTGTAAAGGGCGTTGGAGAAGCTCTTGTGTCGGGAGAGAGCAGAGACGATTCTTTTAAGTTGAAAGCTGTAAAATATGAATATGAAGGTTTCAACAAGTTCAGATCTTATGCAAAAAATATATGGTTACGCGAAAAAATCGTCGGTATTTTCGACTGTCCGCAGGATATAAAATGGGCTGTTTGCGGCGGAAAAATTTATATTTTGCAGACACACCCCATTACTAAAATATATCATAGGCTACCAATTTTGTCAATATGTTGCTATCCAGTCTTGACATTCTTTTTAAAATATGTTATACTGGTAGAAATAGTCAAAAATTATAGACAAAACGATTGATTAGAATTTGTTCTTATATTAATAAACTTGTGAGAAGTGGGAAATATATGGGTATTGTTGGATTAGGTGAAGAAACCTATTTATATGTCAATGGTATTTCATGTACTCATGAAATTAATTTACATAAAAACGTTACACTTATACCAGCGGAGTCAAATTTTAAATTTGAAAAAATTGCAAAATTGCTAAAAGACGATATTGATATCGCAATTGCTGTTTTAAGTTCATACACAGTATCATCACAGTTGCGAATAAAATCTCCAAACGCTGAACAATTAGCTGTTCTTACTTGGAATGCACAATGTGATTGTATTTTACTTGGAGCACTTTTTAATTGTGAAGTGATGGCAAATATGCAATGTGATAAATCTGTTGGCAAACTGAACGAAGCATCATATATGAGTATTACAAATTATTCGTTTCGTGCAATATTAAAAAAGTGTTATATTTTATCCGATGCTGATGAAGAATGGCTTTACAAATATTATGTAACTGCGTTAGATTTAATGAATCATGATATTTATCAAACCGCAGTTCATGCAATGGCAAGTTATAGATGGCATTCAATGCCTCGCGTGCAACTGGCTATTCTATGGTCTGGAATTGAATCACTTTTTAACGTTAGTACTGAGGTTAGTTTTAGAGTTAGCCTTTATATTGCTCGCTTTTTAGCAGGTCAAGATGATATAAAAGCAAATGAAATATTTAAGAAAACAAAGAAATTATATAATGCACGATCTTCTGCTGTTCATGGGAATAAAATGAAAGATAGCATTTCCACGTTTGTCGAGGAATCTGCGGCATTACTTAACCAGTTAATTATACGGTGCGCAGAAATAGGTGAATTGCCTGATATAGAAACACTTGTTTTTAAAACACATTAATAAAAGGCAATAAAACATTTCTCTAATGATTATTTTGTATTCAATTCATTTCGAAAAGTACAAAATAAAACAAACATATATAACCCGACATTCCACCTGCAAAAAATAAGTACTGCAGCTTTTGGTTTTCAAAACTGCAGTACTTATTTGTTAATATTTAAAAGTTCATTTATCATACAATAATATAAAGAAAAAATGACAACTCATAAGTCTATATACAATTAAATCAGCAAAAGCTTTAACAAGTTCCCACCATGAGCAAATACCAGAATTTTTTGAAACTTCTACTCCTACAAATATAACTAACTTATGCTGCCTTTTAATATCTCTGATATCTTCAATTTGTGAAATTATATCTTTCATATAATATTTCCTCCTAAATTAATAAATCATATATGTCTTATTATTATACAAAAACTTGGCCAAATATCTGGAAAAATTGTCATATGATAAAAACTCTTGTCAAATCTTCTCAAATGTGATATGATATAAAAAACAGCTAAAGGACGTGAAACAATGGCAAACATTCTAATAGTAGAAGATGAAAAGAATATGCAGGATATAATCTCCGAATATATTCGCAAGGGCGGTCACACCTGTTTTACCGCTGACGATGGCGTGGACGCTTTGATGATTTTAAAAAATAATCCCATGGACTTAATGATACTTGATATAATGATGCCTCACATTGACGGATTTTTTGTGTGCAAAACAGCTCGTGAAATGAGCGATTTGCCAATCATTATGCTGACCGCCAAAAGCGACGAGGAAGATAAACTGAAAGGTTACGAGTACGGCGCTGACGATTATATGACAAAGCCGTTCAGCCTCAAAATTCTGCTTGCTAAAACAAATGCCCTGCTTCGCCGCTTTTCCTCTAATCCTTCCGATTCGGTAAGCGCGGGCAAAATTACCGTTATCCCTGCGGCGCACAAGGTTTTTCTTGACGGAAATGAAATTACCCTTACTCACAAGGAATACGAACTGCTTTACTTTTTCATGATGAATCAGGGACAAATTTTCTCCCGTGAGCAGCTTCTAAACCGTATTTGGGGATACGATTTTGAGGGAAATACCCGCACTGTTGATACGCACATAAAAACTCTGCGTCAAAAATTAGGAGGCGAGGGTAAAAATATTGTAACGCTTATTCGTTCGGGATATAAATTTGAGGTGGCAAAATGAAAGAGCATTTTTCGCTTCGCACAATACGCAAGAAAATAGTTATGCTTTCAAAAATTGCAGGTGTTATTCTTATTGTTTCATATATAATTTCAACACGGCTGCAAATCAATCAGGACGTTTCTTTTTTGATATGGATAATTTTTATCGTTGCACTTATGCTTACAGTTGATTTTTTACTTGGATATTTTATTACAGACCCTATTTCCACGCTTTGCAAATCGGCACGTAAGATTGCCGATCTGGATTTTACATCTCAATGCGAAATAACATCAGACGACGAGTTTGGTGACTTGGCAAAAAATTTAAATAAAATGTCGGAGAATTTGCAAAACACGCTTAATGAACTGAAAAATGCAAATATTCAGCTTGAAAGGGACGTCCGGCAGGAAAAACAGCTTTTGAACGAGCGCAAGGAACTGGTTGACAGACTGTCCCACGAAATGAAAACCCCGCTTGGAA
>CAMWXM010000172.1 GCA_947178195.1 uncultured Ruminococcus sp. | reverse complement strand
TCCTGCATTGATTTGCAATGCCATTTTAAGCTTTCAAGCCGCTCTATTGTTTCTTTGAATTTAGTCATTTTTACCTCCTGTAATTTCAATTTCCGTTCTGGGATTGTACTTGTCATATTTGCCACATAATATCAAATTGATATTATTAAAACTATCATCAGCAAGTATACCTGCCTTTACAAGACCATCAAGTATAAACTTGCCGCTGTAATTATCAGGATCTCTTCTGCCTTTGGTTTTAAAATAATATGTCAATTTAACTTCTGCTTGTTGAAAAGGTTCTGACGGTTTGGGTCTGCATTTCAGCCATATAAGCTGAGCCCATCTCTTTTTTTTCATTTTGATATTCCCAGTTATTTGTCCGACCAATAAATTTATTATTGCTGGGCGGTATTTCGTCAATTATGTACTTCATTTTCATTTAATTCCGTTATTAAAATCCCTGCCCAACAGCCACGATTCAGGTATTTTTCTGTAATATTTTTACCTGTACTGCAATTGTTAAATTCACCGTTACCTCCAAATTCACATTCATTGCAAGCCACCCACTGCCTGCCGTTTTCAACGTAACTATCCACTTTTCTCATCTCCAAAATCATTTACAAGCTCCTTGTATTCATCAAGGTTAAAGCTGTAATCATTTTCTGACTGTTTATGTTCAATAACACACTCTTCATCTTCCCAACGCCTTTCGTTAAGCCACTTTGCAGGATATGAAATAAACCGTCCATTGTCCTTTTGCCACTGAGAAGATTGTTTTTGCTTCTCCAAAGCAGAAAGGATTTCCCTGACTAAATCGTCGTTTGGTTTAAGCTTATTCCATGCTTTTAATGCGTTAGACTTTGAAACCTTCTTCGGATACGCTTTCCAAAAATCATCAAATGATTTACTGAAAGAGTCTGTTTCAGGCTCAGGCTTGTCCCCTTGGGGGACTATAGGGGGAATATAATCTATACTATCCTTACCTAACCTATACTGTGTTTCCATTTGAGAGCCAGTTTGTATACATGATGTTTCCATTTTGGAATCAAGCCTGTTTTTTTCAGTATAAGAACCATTTTCTTTTACTGCGAGCTTTTCATATTCTCTGATATAAACAGTTGGCTTGTATCTATCTTTTTTTATTGTATTCTGCATTTTCCAATGCTTTATAACAACAATGCCATTATCAAATGAAATCAGAAAACGGCGAGTTATAAGAAGCTGAATGTCATCATCAGAAGCACTTGCAATTCTTTTTATCGAATTGGGGTTGCATATAAATCCGTCGTCATCTGCCCTCATTACTAAGTGAAAGTAAAGATTCTGCGCTGATACAGGCATATCAAGAAAAGCGTCACTATTGACAATATCAAGACTAAACATTCTTCTGTTTGCCAACCTACCACCTTCTTTTATAGCCCTGCCGAAATTTCTCCGGCAAGGCATAATTTATTATTTTTTAAAACGGTACTTCTCCGTCACTTAAAATTTCTTCAAAATCACCTAAATCACCAAGCTGAATTGAATCATCAACAGGCTGTGCCTGAGGCGTTGGCGATGATTTAGGTGAAGGCTGCACAGGCTGTTGAACATTTCCTCCGTTATCTGTTTCAGTTCCATTTGATGCGCTCTTGCTTTCACCAAAGTAAACATTATCAGCTTTAACAACATAACTATAATGTTTAACGCCGTTACTTTCGTAATTATTATTTTGCAGTTCGCCTTCAACAATAATCATTTTGCCTTTTGAAAAATATTTGCTGATAAATTCAGCAGCTTGCCGCCATGCTTGGATTTTGATAAAATCGGCTTGATTTTCGCCGTTGTTATTTTTATATTGCCTGTTTACAGCTATCATAAAACTACACCATGCAATGCCTGATTGAGTTTGTCTCAATTCAGGATCGGCAGTAAGCCGCCCCATTAATATTACTTTGTTAAGCACCTTTTTTCCTCCTTTCTATCATCTTAAAGATTATCCTTTCAAACTCAAAACGTTCATCATCCGAAAGTATAATTGCGCCGATTTTCTTTTTATATGCTTCATAAAGCGGTCTTATTTTCGGATGATTTATGCTGATTTTATATCCGTATTTGTTCTCGGGAGCATATATGGAATTTTTCATTTTCTAACCGCCGTAAGTTTTTTGTAGTTATGAAAATACCAGTAAAAAATTTCGAGAATTTTAGCGGCTGTTTTTGTGATATCCGGTACAAATTCTACTGTAAAATTGTATCGGTTTCCGCATCTCCATGCCTGCAATGTACTGTAGCATGTTTCTCCGATATTTTTCACTTTTCTGTTATTATTTTTCATTTCGGTATCCGTCAGTGAAAATTTTTTAAGAGCCTCCCAATCGCTTACATTTTCAATTAGAAACGTCAATTGATTAGCATTTTTTGAAGCGGTATCAAGCTCCTTTTCAATTCGTTCACGGTCAAAAGAAATATTACCATAAACCTCATTAACATTTGCCTTACGTTCAATAACACAAATATTACTGAAATCCTTGCCATCAATCTGAAAACTGTAATCTCCATAATCAAGCTTTTTTGATTCATGCATTACTCCGAACCTATCCAATTCAGTAATAATATGATTATTTTTCTGCTCTCTGGTATCTATGATGATATTGACTTTTTTTATGAATTCCTTTTTTCCAGCAACACTACTCAACTTCATACACCTCACACAAATCCGATAAATTAACAGTCTTGCTTAAAACTTTTGTACGACGGCACCATGGGCATTTTCCACATCTTTGCGGAATAATTTCTCCATTTTTAATTTTTTGAAATCTTGGTGCAAGACTCTTAACTTCGTCAAGAGCTTCATCAAGTATATTTTCATCAACATTTATCAAATCAAAATCAGGTTCTGGCTTTTCTTTAGTTACTGCTGCAAGAAGAAAATTCAGCGTATTTCCGGTATTTTGGCGTACTATTTCTCTGTATATTGCCCCCTGAATATGATATCCCCAATAAAATGCAAAGTTCTCTTTGATACCCTTTGAATCATTCCATTTGCTTTTAAAATCCTTTATACATTTAAGGTCAACTATGCATTCCGGATGATAACTGTCGACCTTGATTTTAAATGGAACTCCTGAAATTTTTCCGGTAAAAATCTTCTGCTTTTCACCGCTCATGTACAGCATGAATTTTGGATCACGCTCGACTCTTTGTATTATATATTCAGCATGCTGATATTGACTTTTTAGTGTTCCTTTCTGTGTAAACACTTCAGGATGATTTTCTTTGAAACTATCAAGTGTACCTTCAAAATACGCATCTACAAAAGAGCCTATCAAAAGTGCATCAGACATCGGACGGACATATTCTTCATTTATCTCAGCTAACGCAGCAGCTTCACACTTCTGAAAAGCTTTGAACTGAGAAGACCCCATATATTTTAAATTATTTTCCGATGAAAAGTAATTTTCAGAAGTGATATTATTCATTTTTTCCTCCTAACGGATCAGGAGCTTGTTCGATTTTGTTGCCGCTGTCTTCAATTTCTCCCTCAACAGATACTCCCATCAAAACCTCAGGACAATAAATTCTTGCAAAAAACGCTGCGGCACGATAGGCAAGCATCTGATCAGGCATATTTTTCCACTTTGGATTACTTAGCCATCCTTCTGCTGTTGCCATTTTAATAGTAACTTCTGTACCCTCAATAACTTCTCCGTTTTTCGTAATTGCTTTTATGTAACAGCCTCTGTCATTTGTTCCTTTAACTCCTGTATATACCGGATTGACCTCTGTATATTTGGCTCTTATGAAACTCATGCAAGCCTGTCCACTCCATGAAGGTTTTCCCTTTACTACATAAAGTGACTGCATTACCATTATAGGGTCTATTCCCATTCTTTCAGCCATATTTATGGCAATAGCACAATCACCGGGTTTATCTTTGTAAGCTGATGGTACTAATGAAGATTTTGCATATACGGTAGCGATTTTATAATATTCCCTGAAATTGTCTATAAATCCTATAGTACTATGTTGCTGTATGCCTGTTTCTGATTGTTCATCTTTTTCAACAGGTAAGTTATTTTCATTCATAATACTTATCCTCCCTTTCATAATCTCTTTGATAATTCTCGTCAGGTTCGGGCTTGTACTTTTGAGGGCATTTGGGGCAGTCATGAAAACACTGATCAAAAGGATCATACATACAACTATCCATTGTTTTCTTCCTCTCTGGCTTCTGAAGACTCTTCCAATCTGTAATCACTGTAAAGCTGACGAAGTACTTCAAAAGCATTGTCAGTATCGCTATAGTTTTTTATCACTGTTTCAATGGCATTTTTGTAAAGCTCCGATTTTTTAATTGTTATTTTCATTTTTATCCTCCTGAAATTTTATTTATCCCAAACCACAATCATTGAAGGAAACGGCGCACTGTTTTTACTGCCTACAAATTTTATTCGCCCTTCCAAAAAATGTATCATTGCCTTGTGGTATATATATTGGTGAAATGCTTTTGTATCCGTTCGTGCAGGAATAAGCATAACAATCGTAGTATTTGGTTTTAAAGATTCTTCATAACATTTTTTAATCCAATCTGCCGTAGATTTGCGCCCATAAGGCGGATTGCAAAATATAGTATGTCCCTGCCAATCCTGTAACAGTCCATTTTGTTCTTTGGTATAATACAATTCGCATTTATGATTCTTTTCATCAGCACATGGATCAAGCGTAAAATTAAATTTTTCATTTAATTCATCATACAAATATTGCGGCGTTTCCCAATTGTCTTTCTCGCTGGAAAACATTAATGCGTTATTCATTTTTTTATTTACCTCTTGATTTTTATTTATTCATCCGTTCGTAAGCGGTATTATAATAGTATTCGTCAATTTCAGTTCCCACAAAATCAAACCCGAGATTGCTACAAGCTATCAAGCTACTTGCACTGCCTACATGTGTATCAAGTATTTTATCACCAAGTTTTGCATATTTTGATAATAGCCATTCATACAGTAATACAGGCTTTTGAGTTGGATGTATGCGCTTTTCATTAAGTTTTTTATTGCCTTGTGCGATATGACCTTCCTCGATTGACTTACCCTGCATCATACCATTCCACATATAACGTATCATTCTTACGCTGTTGTGTAAACTGCAGTATGCTATTTCACAATCGCTGAAACTTGACTTACCGTTGCATTTGTCCCAGATAATGCGGCCGGAAGTTGGGAATTGATAATCAAAATAATTACATCCCCAAATAATTTGATTTTTAGATACCCTGAATAATTCTTCAAAATATTCGTCGTTCGGCACTTGCCAGTTATCGGATTTATGATATGTACGCTTTACGCCGATAGGACTAATTTTTCGTCCATAAAATCCACGGCGTTCCGGCCCGCTGAAATATGGAGGATCTACAATTGCCAATTCAAAATATTTATCCGGTATTTCTTTCATTAAGTCCATACAATCAATGTTGTACAGCTTATTTAATTCAATAATACTTGACATTTTGCTCCTTTCATGTTATTATAAACGTGTTAAAATAATATTTTTGTGCCCTTTGATGTTGCTGCATCGGGGGCATTGTTTTTACATAAGCTGTTCACGAGTAATACCCTGCTTTCTGTTAATATTCGCATAGCACTCTAATATTTCAACTAAGCGCTTATTATAAGCGTCTTCTTGGAACTCCTTAAATATATCGCCTTTATGGTTTGAATTATTATGTACTTTTTTAGAACACTGATTATAACTTGCATTAACTTGATTCATTACTTTCCTCCTTAATCTTCATCAACATCAATCCCGGTGATCTCTTAAAAAATATCCTTATCAAAATTAGGCATTGATGTAATAATTGCTTTTATAATCTGTTCCTGATTGTTTCATTATTTCAAATGCATTCCTTTCAATTTAACCTTCATCATATCTATTTAATATTTCCTTGCCTTTCTTGGTTCTTACAAGTCTTTCAGCAAGATAGTTAGCCGCCGTTTCAATAATTTGGTCACGGTTATTTTCAAGAAACGCATTGATTTTTACTTTAACAAATTCTGACGGCATGTTTGTGCCACGAAAACGATCATATTCAAAAATCACTTTTTTGACATCATTATACAGCTGATCTGTTATCTGTTTTTCAGCCTTTTCCTTGATTGTATCAGCAATAAATTTATCATCAATGCTAATTCCAAATTGTACTATGTGTTCCATTTTTTCAG
>CAMWXM010000171.1 GCA_947178195.1 uncultured Ruminococcus sp. | reverse complement strand
ATAATCCGAACACATTCGTTAATCGTGATGTGTTCGGATTTGTTGTTTATTACTAATTGTTTTTTTTAATGCCTTGCCGCCTATTTGTATTCGCTTGTTTAGTATTTTAGTGTTTCGATTAGTGCTTAGCGTTGAAAACCAATATCCGTAGCGAGAGCAGCGGATATTGCTTTGTTTATGGAGGGATGTGGATAAATAAAAATACTTTGCTAGTTCATCGGATCCAAAAAAGCGGAGCATGCAGTGTGTAAAATGGATTGAGAACAAGCAGATGAAATAAGGTAATAAAATTGTTAGACTTAATAGCAGGTTTGAGGAAAAACAATAACTAAAGTGTTGTGAGATTGCACAAAGTAAGATTTACATTTTTATTAATTTATACAAAATTTTTACACATTGCGCAAGATTTCGACATTTTGCGCTAAAGACGTTGAAAAATATACCAAAGTATACTATAATGATTATGGGTTAGATTATCCAGTAATGAACAATTGTATATTAATGCTAAGGTAATATTGATTTTTTGTAAATATATGGTATAATTTATCATCAAAAAGTATATGGTTAAAGGAGAATATAACTTTGGTTACATATAAACAGGAGATTAAAAACAAAGTTAGGCATCAGGTAATAAAAAATGCCGTGGAGTTACTTACAACAAAGAGATCTGACTCTTGTTGTGTGCGCCGTTCATATGTTAGGGATATTTATGATTATTTCATGGATTGTTCTGAATCACACGAGCAAGATGAAGTAAAAAAGATAGATATTGGGTATATAAAAGAGTGGGAAAGAATGCATGCCATTAGTATAGGTCGTAAATCTTCCGATGAACTTTCAGTTTGTTATTTGTCAGGTCCCGAACCTGAAAATGATTTTCTTGAGTTTGTATCAATGGGGGTAAAACCACAGAATATTTGGGCTTTTGAATCAGAAAGGAATATTTATCTTCAAGCCCTTTCATCAATTAGCAGTACAGACTTTATGCAGCCCAAGCTTATTAGAGGGTCGATTGAACATTTTTTTGAAACATCCCCAAAAACATTTGATATCGTCTATATTGATGCTTGTGGATCTCTTGTGTCGGATCAGCATGCATTAAGATGTATTTCAACATTATTTGAATTTCAGCGTTTAAACTCACCTGGAATTTTAATTTCAAATTTTTCATTTTTTGATGATCAAAATGACTCTAATTATCTAGAGTATATTGACATGATTGCAAAATATAATATTTTTCATTCCAATAAAAACGTGAAGACGTATAATATCCTTTCATTATCGGACGACGTTAACTTAGAAAAAGAAAAAACCGTTCGTAATTTGGATGAAGCTTATGGGGATTTTATAACTGCTATGGTATGCAACAGTGCATCAATAGCTATTCCTTCAAATAGGTTTTGCGCATCAAGTTACATTAAGCATTTATCTGTATCAGAGGTTTCTCAGAAATTAAATATGTCTTTTGATGATGTTGATTCAATAAAGAACAATACATTATATAAATACTTTGCATTTAATTATTGTGCTGAAAAAAGCGAGAACTCTTTTAGTGGGAATTCCTTGGTGAATAAATTATTAAAAGAGATATGCGGCAAAGAGAAAAAGTTGGACTATTTAATGTGTGCTAATAAAATCCATTTAATTAGGTCATGCGATAATGATATACATAATGATATAAAGGATATACTTGATTTTTTTGACGGAGGAAATATGTATCAGTTTTTGGACAAGCCTAACCGTATTCTGTTTTATGATTCGGTGATTAATCAATTTGCTTATCCTATGCACTATGTTTGTGATAAATCTAAGCGTATAATGTATAAGGCAAAGAAGAAAAAGATGTTTACTGATATGTTACTTTTTGATGAATGTAGGTATATCTATGATTGGATGCCGCCCATTCATCAAATAACAAGTGCCTTTTCTAACCAAAGTTGGCAGTATACATATCGTTTTGCTTTAGATGGTCTTATAAAGCAAAGAATAAATTATAACAATGAATTCTTTTTTCAAGGATCTGTTGTGTCAAAAAATGAATCAGGCTTTGAAGCTAAGTACATGCCACAGCGCTGCGATTATATTAATGGAGGAACAGGTTTATGAGTATGGAAATAGATTATTCTGATATAGTAGACATTTTTAAAACGCATTTGAAAATTGATAATTCCGTAAAATCAATAGCCCACACATTCTTTAACGAACGTTATGCGGGACGTATTGATTATTGTCCTTATTTCCAAAGAAAATATGTTTGGGATACTGAAAAAGCATCATATTTTATTGAAAGTATTTTGTTAGGAACAGAAATACCTCCGATAGTTTTGTTTGATAATGGGACTAAGAACGAGGTTATTGATGGCAGACAAAGATTTGAAACTATTAAACGTTTTGTTGAAAATAAGCTTTCTTTAAATTCCAAGGGGTTAAGATCATTGACTTGTTTTGGTGGACATTATTATAATGATTTGCCGGATGAAATTAAAGAGAATTTTAAAAACACTAAAATAAGGGTTTTGCAATTTTGTATTGTCAATGAGCCTGCACTTAGTCCTATGCAGGAAGATAAAATTAAAAAGGAGATATTCAAGAGATACAACTCCGGAATAATTGCCTTAAAGTCACAGGAGATTGAGAGAGCAGCATACATAAAAGATTCGCTTGTTCACTTGCTTAAGGAAAACTTGGAGCAAAACAGCGACCTTTTGAACAAATGTCAATATCTTTTTATGCCAAAAACAAAGCAAAACCTAAATGAAAGAGAGAAAATTAACTACATCCTTTCTCGTGCCAGAAATGTTTTAGCAATGAGATATATTCCGATACAAAGTTTTGCTGCTGCAAGTTCTAAATCTGATGTAATCAGAAATAGCTTGGTTTTTAGAGTTGAAAAAGGCTCGACAGTCCAGATTGCAAATGATTTCAAATGTATAGTAAATATACTTAATAAAATAAGGTGTGGCTTTTTGGAATTGAAATCTGCAATAGCGGATAACTGCCTTTTTTATGAAACGATGTTTTGGGGACTATCAATTGTCCAGCAGAATGGTATCAATATCGCCAAAAATTTGGATACTGATAGAGTGGTTGAAGATATCTATTCGTGTGAAAAAAGAGAATGGTTGTGGAGTGGTATATCGGTTGAAAAGAGAGAATTTGATATGATCTTTTTTGCCACAGGAAGCCATTTCTATAAAAATATAATCAACCGGTATATGTTTGTGGCAAATTATTTTTCACATATATTTGATATGGACTTTTCAAACTTTATAAAAAATAAGTCTGAGTTTGAGAAATTAGCTATTGATGCTAAGAATTCGGTGGTGTCTCAATATAAAGAATACAAGCTTTCAAAAAATGACCCTGTATCTGCTACAGTCTATGATATTTTAAATGATGTTAAAACATCTAGGTTTATTATTAGACCGGATTATCAGCGTTCAGAGGTATCAAATAATATTCAAAAGGCTTCGTATTTACTTGAGAGTATACTGTTGGGTATTCGTATACCTCCTATTTTTATATACAAAAGAGCTGATAATGTCAGTGAGGTGATTGATGGGCAACAGCGCATTTTATCAATTTTGGGTTTCTTAAAGGAGAACTATATTGATGAAAACGGGATAGAGCAGAAATCAAACAAGTATGGTTTTCAGTTATCAAAACTTCGTTTCCTTAGCGAACTTAACGGAAAGGACATTGATGGAATAGAAGGTATAAACGAGGCTTATAAGGATCACATACTTGATTTCCAGATAGATATCGTGGAAATCAACCAATCACAAAATCCTAATTTCGATCCGATTGATCTGTTTTTGCGTCTGAATTCCAAGCCGTTTCCTATTGAAGAAAATACATTTGAGATGTGGAATTCGTATATCCCAAAAGAATATGCTCAAAAAATTAAAGATTTGGCAGAGGAATACTCTCCTTTGTTTAAGGCAAATGATACGAGAATGAAGAACGAGGAGCTTATTACCATATTAGCATTCCTAGCCCATCTTAAACGTACAGAAGGAACAACGCCGGATGATAATTTGGATATTTTTGTGCGAAATCAAAGATTATCTGCACGATTCAGTAAAAAGAACAGTGTTACAAATTGGTTGTCGAATTTACCGGGAGAAAGTGATGCAGATTTTATCGATTCGTTAAATGATGTAAAAACCTTCATCATTAAGTTAAAGGAGTTATCTGGTGATAATTTTCAGAAATTTAATCAAATGGTTAGTTGCTCCAAGAAAAACATTCAAAGTAAAACAAATCAAAATTTTTACATCCTATGGGTCATACTGTCAAAAATTGAAATCTCCAAAATAAAAGCAAACCATGAAGAGATTTTTGATAAAATCTGCCAGATATTCATCAAATGTTCTGACATTAAAGATGATAGTTTTGATTGGAAGAATTTAATTTTAGAAATTCAATAGTTAGAAAGATTTGCGCCACTCAAACACTGTTTTGAATGGCGCTAAACTTTATATTGTAATATCATTGGAACAGTCAAAAATTTAATGGTTATGGAGAGAAGGGCTTTAATTGATGAAGCTGTAACATTGTTTTTCTAAAAAAATTTCAGAATTTGTAATTTCCCCTTGACATTTTTTCAAAAATACTGTATAATCATAACCACGCGTGAAACGCGTGGTTTGCACAGGCGCTTCAAGCGCCTGATACCGGCTTGCGCCTGAAGGCGCATTGAAAGGTTCGGCAACCGCATCTTATTCACGAGCAGCCGCTAAAGCGGCTGTTCTTTTTGCTTATTGGTTCTTGCGACCCGTAAACGGGTCAATATACTCTTTCAGTGTTATCTGGTCGTTTGCTATGTCCTCGCTCAATTGATTGCGGATATACTCCTCTATCGCCTTCTTATTCTTGCCTGCCGTGTCTACATAGTACCCTCTGCACCAGAAATGTCTATTCCCATACTTATACTTCAAATTCGCGTGTCTGTCAAATATCATTAGAGAACTCTTCCCTTTCAAATATCCCATAAAGCTCGCCACACTCATATGCGGCGGTATCTCTACCAGCATATGTATATGATCCGGACACGCCTCTGCCTCAATTATGTTCACTTTTTTCTGTTCGCATAACTGTCGCAGTATTTTTCCTATGTCCGCTTTTATCTGCCCATATATTACCTGCCTCCTGTATTTCGGCGCAAATACTATATGGTACTTGCAATTCCACTTAGAATGTGATAAACTATGATTGTCATCCATTTGACATCCTCCTTTGCTTCTTAGATGTGGTCGCCAAACCTACACCTATTATAGCACTGGAGGTCCCTTTTTCTGCTTTTATCTAAAGATTTTTATTCCACCGGCTCAGCCGGTGTTTTTTTTCGCTAAAGCCACAATAAAAACAAACCTTTAGTCGGTTTGTTTTTGGAGGTATATCTATTATGAAACAGGAAGAAAAATCCCAGCTTGCAAAAAGCAAGATACTTACGGCAGCAAGCGAGGTATTTGCCCAAAAGGGGTACGATGCGGCTACTATGCAGGATATTATGGAAAAATGCGGTCTTTCCAAAGGCGCGATTTATCATCACTTTAAGTCTAAGGAAGAAATTATGCAGACATTGGGAGATCGTATGTTCTTTGAAAACAATCCTTTTGAAGCGGTTGAAAAGCGAACAGATCTGAACGGCTTGCAGAAAATCAAGGAACTTCTGAAAATCAACGGCTCCGATACCGAACGCAATCAATTTAATATGCAGGCAATTACTATCTTGAAAGACCCGCATATTCTTATGAACGCGATCAAGTCAAACAGGGAATACCTTACTCCGAAATGGCTTGAACTTATTGAAGAAGGACAGCGCGACGGTTCAATTAAAACGGAGTATGCAAAAGAGATCGCCGAACTGCTCCCGCTTATCAATTTCTGGTTGATGCCGTCCATTTTCCCCGCGACTGCCGAAGAAATAGCGCACAAGTTTGAATTTATTGTTGAGGCACTCGCAAAAATGGGCTTGGTATTGATGGATGATGAAGTTAAAGGAAACGCTACGGCTTTCATCGCGGATGTTTCCAAAAAAACTGCCGGAGGTGATACCGATGAAAAATAATAAATACGGAATTAAGTGGATAATGGCGCATACCCAAAAATGCAGACTGCAGATGATCGTCCTGTCTATAATACACATCTGACGCTGCCGACGATTATCCTTGTGTATATCTCGGTGGTCGCCGTATAA
>CAMWXM010000170.1 GCA_947178195.1 uncultured Ruminococcus sp. | reverse complement strand
GAGGTAATATTGTCTGTCACCTTTTTTGGTTAACCAGCAATTCTTTAGCTTTTTTCCGTTTTTATAATAAAACCGCTTGTCTGACTTTGTTTTCTTTGCCCAACCAGTATACAATTTCATCTCACCATTTTCCTGCTCGATATATTTTAGCCCCTCATTTTCAGTTAATGTTGCTGCTGTCAAATTTACTGAAATTAAATTGAAAGAGAAAAACATCGTTAGAAACACAGCAATGAGCATACTAATTGATTTAAAATGATACTTCATAGCGTACCTCCACTGTTATACAGATGTCTTTGGTGTAAAATAACTTTTGAAACGAACATATGGTGTAAAGTAAAATTCACTTGAGTTATGACCACAGTGAACACCAACAAATGTATAGTTGTTACCTTCACCACCCTTTATATAATTTGGTCCTCCACTATCACCGCCTGTAGATTGTCCAGACTCAATGGAGCATAAAGTCAGTCCATTGATTGTTACTTTAGTAGTATCATCAACAGATACAGTTTTGGAGGCATTATTTTTAGTGACTTTACCCGTTGCATATCCGCTTTCTTCTCCATATTTCATAACAAGAGTACCTTCTGCAACATCATCATTTGATGAGGTTATATTTCGTGTAGTACTTGATGATGAACCATAAACTTTGTTTGTTAAAGTATCTGTTTTACTTGACATATTCACACAGGCAAAATCACCATTTTTGTTATCGCCAAAACGCAACACACATACTTTTCCAAAATCATTTCCATTTATTTGGATTGTTTCTGAAATAGTTTTCTTGTGTCCGCAAGTGATAAAACCATCGTAAATGGTTTCTGACGGCATTACAATTTCTCCGCATACTCCAACAGAAAAAGTTCCACTGGTTCGTCTTGCAGCCATTCCACCAATGATATTTGTGTCAAGTATGCCAAGGTTTCCTTGCTTGATTACTATGCTGTCCGCAGAAAATGGAAATTTTGGATCAACAGAGAGCATAGTATTCTTTATAATACTATAGGCATTATCTACAGATATATTTTCTACCTCAAAAGCGCACTTGTTATTTTTTACATCAATATAAGATGTGACTATGTTGTTTGCATTGAAAAATGACAAATACTCGCTTTGTTCTAATTCAAGTTCGTTTAATGATTTAGCCATTTTCGCAAACTTAATGTTTTCGGGAAAAGGAAGATAAGAAGTGTACTTATTTATTATTTCGTCCGAAACATCTGTCAGTGCAACATATAAATCCTCTCCCTCGATCCAAGCACCGCTGTACTCGTTAGGGTAGTACACATTTCCTAAAACATCTGTACGGAACAACTTATAAATTTGAGCATAATTAGATGTGGCTCTAAATTGCATAGCACTTTTATGTTCAAATTCACCGACAATTTCTTTGGCTTCTGAAACAGTTTGATTTGTTCCCTCAAGCTGTTCTTCAAATTCTTCATTAAAATACATAATAATTCCTCCTAATTTTACAAAATATTCTTTTTGCAGCTTTTAATTGGTGCAGTATGCGATTACTCTGTTTCTTCTGTCATTTGCAATTCTTCAATCAATTTCATAATGTCTTCAAGCGAGTTGCCATATGCTTTGGGAAATGCAGTATTAATAGCTTTGACCCGTTCTTCTCCATTTGGTTCGGAGCGAATTCTATCAATACTTTTACTCAAACATTCTTCTAAATTATCATAGCATTTATCAAGGCTCTCTTTTTTCTCAATGCACATTTGGATATAATTTTCTTCCGTTACTTCCATCTTTCCAAACAATTTATTATAATCGTTTTCGCTCAAAGCAACACTTGAATAATCTATCCCGAACGCACTTGCGAAAGAAGCCGCACACTTGTTATACGTCTGCATATCAACCTTGTTACTTCCATTTTTTGTTTCATTAATAAGGTTATCAATTCGGCTTTGCACATTTGCAAGAGCCTGTAACGCTTTTTCACGGTCAACAGGTTCATTCTCATTGCAAACATACTCATAGCCGTCATGTGCAGGCATTTGACGTGACACACTTGCTGCAACGTTTCCGTCCGCCTCGTTCAATAGGCCTTGATAATATGACTTTTCCTCAGAGTAATAATTGAATTTGAAGATATTGGCTTCTGTACGCGCTGCTTCTGCTCCCAGCGAAAGCTGCATATAAGCATATCCTGTTATGCCTTTCGCCATAAGCTCTGCACTATCGCTGCTTTCGGTTTTTGACAGCATTTTCTTAATTTCAGCTACACAGCTTTTATTTTCGGTTTCGTTTGAGAAATTCTTAAAAAAGCTGCTAAGCTCAAGGGTATCAAATCTTCTTGTAAGCAGTTTTCCCGAAGTCATTGCTGCACTTGAATTTTTGTGCAGGTTGGCAAATGTCATAGAGAAAGTGTTTGTGTTAGTTCCTTTGATGACCATATGTCTACCTCCATTATCCTAAATCAAACCAGCCGTAACTGCTGTCACCCGGAATGCCGTCAATCCAACGAGTACCAAGCCATTTTGCAAATGAACAGCCAGAGAGCGCACTAACAGGGATAGAGGTTTGAACTCCAGCCGCTTCACAAGTTATGTACATATCTGTCACCATAAACCATGAAGTAGTTTTCAAATCGCCATATCTGCACCATCGTGAAAAATGACCAAATATTTTAGTATTAACCGGAACTTTCGCCTCATATTCTAAATTTCTTGCTTTAAACCATTGTGTTAAGCTGCTACAAGTATATGAAAAGTAACCCGATGAATTCGTCTTAACAGAGGCGTTAAAATCATCTTCACCCATGGGAATTGTGATTTTTACTGTTGCATTTGCTACAGGCTCACCAGTAGATGACTTAACGTAACCGCTTACCGTCCATTCACCACCAATTATTGTTGTTCTTCTTACCTTTTCAGGTACATCATTAGAAGTAAGCATATCGTACAGACCTTGAGCATTGCTTGTTTGGTATTGAAGATCTTCAGCTTCATTGAAGTCATACCAAGTAAATCTCGAGCTATTTGTATTATTCACGTCTCTGGAAGTTAATACAACATCTTCAAGGTCAATTTTTTCTTGAACGTTAATTGAACCTCCTATCCAGTTAGACCAATTATTGTGGTTGTCAGAAACGGAAATATAAACTCTGTGTATTCCAGTATTTACAAAATTAAGAGTAAATCTTTTGTTTTGATTGTCCATAGACAAAGAGTAGTCGCTGCCCTCTGTAAGAAGCACGTAATCTTTATCATAAACTCGTACTCTTGCACCCACAATATAGTCGCCGCTATCTGCGTCAGACGAGTTAGACCAGCTAAAAACGATGTTTGTATTATTATAATACGGTCCAGATGAAACTTGCAAATTGCCCACAGGTCTATTGTTGCCGTCGGCGGGCTCAATATTACGGGTAAACTCTTTATAACATACATCTCCGTTAGAGTTTACAGCATAATAGCCGAATGTGTGCTGTCCAGCCTCTGAAAACAGTGTTACAAATCCAATAGGATTGTTATCACTGTCCCAAAGATAATCATATTCATTCTCATCAATGCCAACTACTGCGTAACCTACTATATCATACCCAGCAGGATCATATGTATAATTTACACCGTTATATGTCCAAAACCAGTAAACAAGTGTATCAGTTGTAAAAGCACCGTTAATCATACTTTCAGGATTAACAACGTAATATGCCAATTCCATAACAAAATCGGCATTTGCGTATGTTGAAACATCGCTGCTGTTGCTATATGTTGAAATACCATAAGGCTTTTCGGATATAGTTTCAATACCCTCCAACAGACTACCGTCAGGCAGCTTACTTACGGAGATATTGTTTTCATTAACTTTCTCCTCCGTCAATGAAATATAGCTCTCCGTGGGGACTGGCAAATCAAATTCGTCTGCCGAAACGTTTGCTGTCAAGAAAGAACAGCACATTGCTGCACTAAGCACAGCACTTAAAAATTTTTTAGCTTTCATAACATTTTCCTTTCCACCGTTACACGGTATGTAGATTTTACCATTTGTACAAGTAGAGGCAGTACATTTTTACAAATTTTATTTGCTGGGACAAGTTTGCGAACGGCTATCTTTGACAAACTCTGTATTGTTTTTTCTATTAATGTTTGCTGAAAACTCAAGGGTATAATTTTCTCCTCTGGTTAAATTGGAAACAGTTTGAAAAAATGTAAATGTTTTGCTGTTAGAAGATAAATTCTTCCATTCTCCCTTAATGTTACCGTTACTGTCTTTTAAGGTAATATTTACATTATCAATACTCGTTGTTCCGTCAGCACCATTAATAATAAGAGAACAACTTGCTGTTGTACCGTTAAATCCAAGACCAATTGTTATACTATCCGTGTCAGAATAACGGGGCTCCATTGCACCTACAGTTACGGTTAAGCTGAATATTACCAATAGCGATAAAAAGATTGAAATTAAACTTTTAATTTTTTTTGGCATTGTAATCCTCCTTTAAAACGTACAGCCTCTTTATATAAAACCACACAGAAAGGAAAATCACGTCAAAAATTTTTTATTTTTTTATATTTTCAGCGATTTTAACAAGTTCCTCTTTTGATAAATGTGCATAAACACCAAAAATATATCCATCTTTATACCATACAAGTCTACTTTTAAAATCATTGTCATTGCTTTCATAATAATGATATTCCACATCATTATAATAAAATGAGCTGTATGAACTATGCTCATTATCAAAGGAGGTGCTAATAAAATCAGCTATTCCATACTCAAATGTAATATCATCTGTTTCGTTTTTATAGTAAAGTGCAACATTAATCGACGTATAAAATCCCTCCGATAAGTTGTATCCGTCAGGCACATATCCCAATCTTATGTTGTTGTCAAAGTTTTCAGTAGTCAGTTCTTCTCCAACATAATCGTATCTATCGTGCGTGTCAAAAACGCTACGAAAAACATTTTGCACAGAAGCAAAAACCTCCGGCTGGGTAAGCAGTCCACCAAATATAAGTGTAAAAACAATAGACAGCACCACGACAGATTTAGCTGCAAAGCGTTTAAATTTTTTAATTCTGTCTTTCCTGCCAATCGAATTAATGAGCTTTCTCATTTTCTTTTCAAATTGCGGAGAAAACTCGTGTGTTTCCTCCGCAGTCAATTTGTCTATTTCCTCAAACTCTATTTTCATACTTTCTTTAAGTGCGTCGGTCAATATCAAGTCAAATATTTTTTCTTTAGTTGCTGCATTCATTATATATTCCCTCCAATTTCTCTTTTAACTTTTTTCTTGCACGAAAAATACGAGTTTCAACCGTCCGATAAGGAAGATTAAGCATTTCTGATATTTTGTCAACACTTAAGCCGTTTATGAGCCGCAAAACGAGAACTTCTTTGTATTGTCGTTCAAGAGTATTTATCATTTCAATAAGTTCTTTGAACCCTAATTTAGAAGAAATATCAGATATAACGTTATCAGGTATTTCATTTTCGTTTACTGACTCCACCTTGTCATAATGCTCCGCTTTTAAATTGTTCCTTGCTTTATTCTTGACCATTGCTATAATCATTGCTTTCATATCTTCACTTGGAACTTTAGGCAAATGCGAAACGGTCTCTGCAAGTTTTAACAAACAGTCCTGCACAGTTTCGTCAGCAAGTGAAGGATTACAAAGAATAGAATTAGCAGTTGAAAACATCATTTTTTTGTATGTATAGTATAATCGTTCAAATTTTTCCTTATCGCTTTCATCATCAATAAGAGCCATAAGCATTGCAAGCATTGTAACACGTCCTTATAATGTTATTTTGTTCTTAACATTATACAACATAATAATAAAAAATACAATACTTTTCCAAAAACTTCTTGATAGGCGGTCAGAATTCCCCAATGGGGAATTGAAAAACTTGCATATAGAAAAAATATATTGCACTATTCAGCGGTCAATAATTTTTTATACCAAATTTCATATTTTATCATTTATCCATTCACAATTCTTTATTTTAAATCCAAAGTTTCCATTATCATCTACAGTTAATTTAATTGTTTTAATGTATTTATTATAAAAATTCATTATTTCATTATCGTCTGCCACTATTCTTTTTGTAATCGTCGCTGCAATAATGGGAGTGGTTTTTTGCATACTTCTTACACAGCCTGCTGTTTATACGGCTGTGCAAAACATTATACGAAATATCTTTGATTGGTAATTGAATTGGTGAGTATGATCCGAAAAGTGCATACGCTTTTTCTTGTAGGCTTATGAAACATTGGAAAATCATATAGTAAAGTTAT
>CAMWXM010000169.1 GCA_947178195.1 uncultured Ruminococcus sp. | reverse complement strand
CATATACATAATGCTGATAAGCTTTGCCGTATTTTGAGAAGCTTGTTTTATAAATATTGAGCTCGGACAAAGCGTTGCTTAACCATAACGGCATTGAATCGGAAATTTTAATTTCCATTAGTCGCTGGTCAGGTTTTATTATCTGACGTCCATAGCATTCTTTGCCAAGAGAAAGGTCATAACGACGGTCAGTAATATTTCTGTCAAAGGTAAGTCTGAAATCATGATCCTCTTTTCCGAAAAATGCCATGCGTTGGTAGCTTATATATTGTGCCGGCATGATGGAATAGTTTTTTTTGAAAGCGTCGATCTCATCAAGTACCTGGTTGTCTATATACTTTTTTGAAAGCGGTCTTATCCCAGATTTCATATAAATATCAGCTTCTCTTTTTGTCATGGCGACACGTCTTTTGGTAACTATTCCGCCAATTTTTCTTTTTATTTCAATGAATACTTTATCATCTGCCGAAGCTGGTGAAAAATAGCTTCTGATTCTGAGCTTTTCTTTGAAATAAGGTTTTGATAAAGATTCTTTTATAAGAAAGCTGTCCTTTGTATCATAATAAACGTTATAAATTCCATATTCATTCCCATTTACGCAGTATTCGTCCGGTTCCATATATAAATCAATTATTTTAAGCAGTTTATTAAATTGATTCATGTCAATTAGAAATTTGATTTCTTTTCTTTTAAATGTTTTAATAGCCATATAAGTATACCTGAATAATATTCAGGAATCCTCCTTTCAGATTCTTAAGTTTATGATTATATAATACATCTGCTTCCTTAAATTAATCTTAAAGTTTTCTGTTAATATAAAAATCTCCCGATATATGGACGTCTCTAAAAATCTATGTCGTTTAGAGTTGTCCATATATCGGGAGATTAGTCTGCAGAAAAATATTTTTTAGGCAATAGCACACAAAGATTATGCGTCAGATATGTAGTCAGATTTTTCGTCAACTAATTGTTGGAAGCAGCTTTCTTATTTGTTATACAGTAGCACACTTCACCTATAGGCGAAATATTTTCTCTTATAAAACGTTCGACAACATCTGTTTTGTGCATTTTTGATTTTTGCAGAACCTTTCCGGATTTCACGTTTTCAACCCTATGAAAGGCTTCAAGTTTAACAAAATCTATGTGTTTGAAAGTGAAATCAATCAATGTGGATAAGGCTTCACCAGCATAACCATTTCCCCAGAACGGCTCACCGATACAATATTCGATCTCCGCCGTTTGGCAATCAGAATATACCCTGCAAAATGCGATTTGCCCTATATTCTGACCACTTGATTTTTCAATGATCGCCCATCTATAAAAATCGGGATTTTTATAGCCTGCAATATATTTTTCTAAAAGTTCTTTTACTTCCAATTTAGTTTTATAAACAGGCTCTCCATATTCTAATTGAATATTCGGATTTGCTGCCCAGTTATTAAACATATCTTCGCAATCTTCCAATTGGAATCGACGGCAAATAAGTCTGTCAGTTTCAAAATTCTGGGTACCAATATGCTTCATTACTGCCTCCTTTTTATGACCTGATTTTTGAAAAAAGAGTAAATATTAAATACACAATAACATTTACCACAACCACGGTAGCTCCCGGAGCAGTATCGGCTGCCAAAGAAATAAAAAGTCCTACAATAAAGCAAATAACAGAGACGATACCTGAGCAAATTACAACCTTCCGAAAGCTTTTGCATACTCTCATAGAAGTGATAGCTGGAAAAATTATAAGGCTTGAAATAAGCAGAGAACCCATCATCATCATTCCCAGAACTATTGTGATCGCTGTTAAAACGGCAATGAGCATTTTATAAAAGTTGATTTTTATACCAGTAGCTTTGGAAAACGTTTCATCAAATGTGACTGCAAAGATTTTATGGTAAAAAATAATAAAAATTATTATGACAATAAGGGACATTACAACGCTTAAAATCACATCATTTGTGTCCATTGCAAGAATACTTCCGAAAAGATAATGACTTACATCGTTCATCATTCCTGCCTTTGAGGAAACGAGGATACCAATGGCAAGAGCGGTAGTTGAAAAAACTGCAATTGCCGAATCTCCATGAAGCTTTCCACTGTCGCTCATTCGCAGAAGTATGATTGCAGCCACAGCGACTATCGGCAAGGCAAATTTCAAAGGAGCTAAATTCATTACCGCAGCCACAGCAAGAGCACCGTATCCCACATGAGATAATCCATCGCCTATCATAGAATATTTTTTTAAAACAAGGCTGACACCTAGCAAAGCCGAACATAAAGTTACTGCTGCGCCTCCGATAAGAGCAGGTATAAGGATATATCTGATAAACTCAGGGGTCATCATGGAAGATAAATCTTTAAACATATTAGTTCAACGCCTCCGAAAGATTATTATAATTATATGTCATAAGGTTAAGATATGTAACATTATTTTCCAGGTCATCTTTTGAAATGTTGTGGCAGGAATGAAGTAAAGCTATTTTGGTATTGGTTGCTTTGGCAATTTTTTCGGCTATGCTTTCATTAGAAAATTCAATATGAAAAATAATAGGGACATCTTTTTCTTTGACTTTATTGATAAGGTCAGAAATTGTTGCAGGACTTGCTTCCGTTTCAGAGCCGCATCCCGAAAACGCCGCATAACAATTGAGGTTATAATCTTCGGCAAGATATCTGAAAGGGAAGCGGTCGCCAAAAATCACCATATTTCTCTTGGCATTTTTAATCATATCTTCATATTTTTCATCTAACTGGGCAATTTCAGATTTATATTTTTCGGTATTTTCAGTATAAACATTTGCATTTTGACTGTCGATTTTACAGATGCTTTTATTTATTTCATCTAACAAGATTTGCGAATTTTTCAGTGATGTAAAAATATGTTCATCATATTCGTTTTCATTTTCCTCCATCAAAGGAGTTACAAAATCCATTAATCTCAAGAAATTATCTTTATTTTTTCCATAGGAATCAAGTATTTTATCTACCCATATTTCCGATTCGCCGCCATTATAAATAAAAAGATCAGCCTGTTGAATTTTTGCAATATCAGCTGCGGTAGGCTCATAGCTGTGGCTTTCTGAACCAGGAGTCAGAAGGAGAGTGATCTCAGCGTTATCTCCTGTAATTTGTTTTGCAAAATCGTATTGCGGAAAAATTGTTGTAACAATTTTTAGTTTGTCATTATTTTTACTTCCGCATGCGGTGAGAGTTAAAATAAAAGTAAATATTAATAAAAAAGATAAAATTTTATTTTTCACAGTTTTTACACCTTCCATATAAAACAGTTCTGGAATTATCGATTTTAAATCCGTGATGAGCGAGAATGTGTTCATCTATTGACTGTAAATATGAACAGTCAATATGTATAAGAGTACCGCAGTTAATGCATTTCAGATGAAAATGCTCAGAACAATTTTCATCTGATTCGATATATTGATAACATGCGCCTGTTTTATCATCTAAAAAGTATTTTCTTATAACTCCCATTGACACAAGCCTGTCCAGATAACGATATACTGTAGCAGCACCCACATTTGCATTACTATTATTTATATGTTTTATTATTTCAGCGGCAGTAAGATGATGGTCTTTATTCTCCAAAAAGAAATTAAGAATGATTTCCTTTTGTTTTGTTTTATAATCTGTTGGTCTCAAATAATCACACTCCAAATCTAAATTAATAACCATTTTCAATTTTAACATTTTTTTTAAAAAAAGTCAAGAAAAAAATCCCCGAATTTTAAATTCGGGGATTTTCTTATTTAAAACTGTGAATCTTTACTTGGATCAAAATATGGGACACGAGTAACTTTTGATTTATCTTTAGGACCTAAATCATCAATGGTTTTATTTTTTAGGTTATACTCTGAAAGTAAAGAAGTATCTCTTGTTTCAATAGCGTGGTCATATACAACGTCTGCATTTTCCATAGCAGTAGCGTTCTTTAATGGGAAAACAGTGTCGCTGAGTCTATATTTTGCAAGCGCTACAACATCGGCAAGAGTTACACGTCCGTCAACATTAACATCACCGTAAAGAACCATGCTCCAATCAACAACTGTATCAGGGTCAACTGTTGTAGTTGTAACAGGTGATGTTGTTTTAGCTGTTGTTGTAGTTGTTGGTTTGCTTGTTGTAGTTACAGTAGTTGTGATTGCAGGAGTTGTTACTGCACCACCCGTTACATTTATTGTAAATGTTGCAGTCTGTCCTTCAGGAGTTGTGATAGTGATCTTAGCTACACCTTCATCTATAGCCGTAATCAAACCTGTTTCGTCAACAGTAGCAACTGTTTCTCTTGAGGTTTCAAATACACAGCCTTCAACATTTGTATCAATCTGATATGTCTCTCCAACTTTAAGGTCGATAACCTGATCTTCAAGTGTATTACCCTCATTGTCTTTGATTGTTAAATCATCTTCCTGAGATTCATAAACGAAATATTCAACCTTAGGAATTGATACGCTGTCAACTGTAGTACCGCCTTCTTTATCGCCGTACCAATAGCCGATCATTACGTTACCGTCTTCGCCTGTGTATATGCCTTTTTTAATAGATTCAGGAATGATCCACATAATTTCAAATTTGCCGTCTGTATTAATTACAGCAACATTTTTGCTTGAGTACCAACCGTTTTCATCAACGCCTTCTGCCTTATCGGAAATCTTTGCTTTGTCAACTGAGATACCGAGACCACCTTCAAACTGAGCAAGTGCTTCAGCTGAATTAAATGTAAATCTAATTGCATGAATAATGTCTCTATCTTTAAGACCGAGTTCACTAAGGTCATACTTTATGCTGTCGCCCATTGCAACTGTTGAGTTAGGAGTCTGTGTGATAGTTCTATTAATAGGAACGGTTACAGTTCTTGTATAAGTTGCTACGCAACTTAAAAGGTGAATTTCCTGGATTTCAGATACGCCTGTTTCTGGATCTGGGTCTTTTGTTGCATCGTTGCCCCACCAGTACTGGAAGCCTACAGAGTTATCTGCTCCTGAGAAATCAACATATGGCTGAACTGCTTCAGGAACTTCCCATGTAACTTTAGCATATCCGCCGAGGTTTGTTTCTGTATAAGAACCATGAGGCTCAATTTTGAATTCATAAGCAGTCATATCTTCTTCGCCCTGGTCATTATACCAGTAACCTTTTTTGAATGAACCATCTTTGTTTTTCTTAAGAACTTCAGTATCAGCATCGCTTCCTGGTTTAACGTTGATACCACCGCCATACTGAATTTCTGACATGTCATAATCATCTGATTTAATTACATATTCAAATGATTTAAATCTTAATGTATCATTGAGATCATCAATTCCGAAGTTTCTGAATTTGAATTTATGTGAGTTGATAGGATCGCCTTCCTTCCAAGATGGAAGAAGATTACCATCTGCATCAACACCAGGCGCATAAAGCTCATCTTCACTTGCTCTGAGTGTTAATGGAAAATCAAATTCAACCTTTTCAGTTCCATCAGCCTGAACTTCTTTGTACTTAGCTGAAAGAGTTGCTGAAATTGTAGCAGTTCCGTCTCCATTGTCTACTACTTCAGAAGTACCGCTGGACTTTAAATTTGCCAGTGAAGATGGACCATCCGGTATGTCGGGAGTAGTGGTTGAGTCTGCATCAATTGATTTCAATGTCCATTTGGAATCGTCTTCAGGATACCAGATGCCAACGCCGACTTTATTGATTTTGCCTTGAAGAGCGGTAGGTACGTCAACCGACACAGAGAACGAACTCTTTCCACCTGATTTGACTTCTACTTTTGCATCTTCCCAATAAGGCTTTTCAGTAGTACCGAAACCATATACAGCTACAGTTCCGTTTGCTTTGCTTTCAGTTGTGAAGTTGAGCGTGAGCTTCTTCGCATTCTGCTGTGCTTTAGTGAGTGTAATATTTGCCTGTCTGCCGCCGTCCTTAACTCCGTCGGCTGTAAATGTGTAAGGCACGCTGCCTTCTTTTGTAGCTGCCGTAACTGTCGAAATTGACGACATTGCCGGAGCTGCGAATGTTGTTGCTATCATAGCTGCACCAACGATAGCTGCTTTGAGTCTACGTAAAAAATTCTTTTTCATCATTCAATCAATCCTTTCAAAATAATATATATTCCATACCTCTTGTGTAATTACATTATAGCATACTTTGGAATAAAAATTGTGAACATTCTGTGAACAAATCGCCTTTTTGACTTAGAAGATTTCGTGCTAAATTTGTGCAAAATATACAATTTTTTCATAACAAGTTACTGTTAAGTAGTAAATTGGGTATGGCTGTGGATTATTTG
>CAMWXM010000168.1 GCA_947178195.1 uncultured Ruminococcus sp. | reverse complement strand
GAATTGATTTTTAATTAATTATTCCCGTTTTATTTTATGAAACGGGAATTTTATAATATGAAAGGATATATGTCATGAAAAAAAAGCCTCTGATTATAACATGCTTTACTGTATTATCAATTTTAGTGATTGCTGCTTTCTTGAAAATTGGAATTAAACCTACAATTTCTTATAACAAATCTATGCTTGCTGATAATCAAAATAGTTTTGAAACGATAGCAAAAGCATGTATGGAATATCACAAAAAAAATGCAGCCGCAGATGCTGATGAAGTTTGTCTATATACTATTGATAAAAATGCCAATAATTTGGTTTGTTGTCATAACTGGCAATACTATTTAACTCAAGAACAAAGACAAGCGTTTATCACGGTTAAATCTGTATTTAGATTGGATCATCAAAGTTTAGAATATTTATATGTAAATAATGATTTTGTAGTATTTGGAATTATAAATGGAAGAGCTTCATTTATATATTCTCCTTACAATAAAAAGCCAGACTTTGTAAATTCACCTAAAGGCGATGAAGATAATATTTTTGTAGAAAAGATTACAAATAATTGGTTTTATGCATGTAAATGAGCCTAAGCAGAGAATCTGCTATGCCGATCTGTTAAAAAAAGAATTTTGATTATGACAGCAGTAAATAATTTTCAGGAGGAACACTAAATGAACATACAGCTTTCAGACCACTTTACTGGGAAAAAATTGATGCGTTTTACATTTCCCACCATTATCATGATGATTTTCACATCAATTTACGGAGTAGTTGATGGATTTTTTGTTTCTAATTTTGTTGGCAAGACTCCTTTTGCCGCAGTAAATTTTATTATGCCGTTCCTTATGATTCTTGGAGCTATGGGGTTTATGTTTGGAACAGGTGGAAGCGCACTTATTGCCAAAACTATGGGCGAAAGAGATCATGAAAAAGCAAATAGCCTGTTTTCGCTATTTGTCTATGTAACGGCAATATGCGGCACTATTATAGCTGTTCTGGGAATCATTTTTATCCGACCTATCGCAGAATTACTTGGAGCGGAAGGAGAAATGCTCAGCAACTGTGTTCTGTATGGCAGAATAATTCTGATGGCACTTCCGTTTTTTATGCTCCAATATGAATTTCAGAGTTTTTTTGCTACAGCAGAAAAACCACATCTCGGTTTAGGAGTAACGGTAGCTGCCGGATTGACAAATATGATTCTGGACGCACTGTTTGTGGCAGCTTTTCAATGGGGCTTGGTTGGAGCTGCATTAGCAACTGCACTAAGTCAGGTTGTGGGTGGCTGTGTGCCTGTTTTTTATTTTGCCCGTAAAAACAAAAGTCTGCTCAAATTGACTAAAACACATTTTGACGGAAAATCCCTGCTGAAAGCCTGTACTAACGGTTCATCAGAGCTCATGTCCAACATCTCGATTTCTATTGTAAGTATGCTCTATAATGCGCAATTGATGAAATATGCCGGTGAAGACGGCGTTGCAGCATATGGTGTACTTATGTATGTTAATTTGGTTTTCCTTGCAGTATTTATCGGATATTCTGTTGGTACTGCGCCAATCATAGGATACCATTACGGTGCGGATAATCATGCTGAGCTTAAAAATCTTCTGAAAAAAAGCTTAATTATAATCGGTACATTCTCAGTAAGTATGCTCTTACTGGCTGAACTTCTTTCCTATCCATCAGCAAAAATTTTTGTTGGCTATGATTCATCGCTGATGAATTTAACGCTCAACGGATTCCGCATTTTTTCTTTTTCATTTTTATTTGCAGGAATGTCTATTTTTGGCTCATCTTTCTTTACCGCACTCAATAATGGCCTTATTTCTGCATTGATTTCCTTTTTGCGTACCTTAGTGTTCCAGATTGCGGCAGTATTGATTCTTCCGCTGATTTTTGAAATAAACGGAATCTGGATATCTATTGTTGCAGCAGAAATTATGGCTATGACTATCACTCTGATATTTATTTTTAAAATGAAGAAAAGATATCATTATATCTAAGGCAATATCGCACAAAAAATAATCGGCATTATGAAAACAATCATGATGCCGATTTTTATTAGCCTATCAATACAAAGGCTTATACGACCGTTCCCTTATTTGATTCTCTGCGTTTTTTACGTCTGACACGGTTAATATGCCTTTCAAAATCGCCGTTTTCGATCAGTTCAGACAAAACCAGTTGCATATATGTAGGAACAGTACACGAATAAAATCCAAGCTTTTGTTCAAACACCTCCGTAAGATGCTGCGGCAGAACCATATACCCTATTCTCAGCGAAGAAGAGATAGTTTTTGAAAAGGTATTCATATAAATCACATTGTCGTTGAGAGTATGAGAAAACAACGTTTCCTCCGGTTTTTTTGATATGGAAAATTCCGATTCAAAATCATCCTCGATGATATATCGATCGTTTTTGCCTGCCCAGCGCAGATATTCGTGCCTCTTAGACGCAGAAGCGGTCACTCCGCTGGGAAAGCTACGGTAAGGCGAAATATGCAGAATGTCTGCCTCTGCCGATTGTAAAAAAGCGCTGTCGATACCATCGCTTCCCAACGGTAGCATTATGTATTTCACATCAGAATTCATATACACCTGCTGTATTTTTTTATACGATGGCGATTCTATAGCATATATTTTATTTCTTCCCAGCAATTCGACTATAAGAGTATAAAGATATTCCGACCCCGACCCTATTATTATCTGTTTTGTATCAGCAACTATTCCACGACTTCTTGCAAGATACTGCTTTACGGCGTTGCGCAGCTCACAACAACCTGGATTCGGAGGCTTATAAAGTATCTCTTCGCCAAAATCGTTTATTACTTTCCGCATAGCTTTTGTAAGCACTGAAAAAGGAAAATCTGGTGCATTATCCGCACCATGCTCAGGAATGGAAATATGTATAAATTGGCTATTCTTATTATCCGAAGCTGCGGCAAACCCATCGTCAATACGGAATATCACAAAATATCCGCTTCTCTCTCTGGGTTCGATATATCCCTCGTCGCAAAGTAAGGCATAAGCATGCTCAGCTGTAACAGTACTGACGCCTGTCTCGTCGGCTATCAATCTTTTTGACGGCAATTTAGTGTTATAAGAATAAATTTCATTAACGATATCCTCCCGAAGCTGCTTATAAAGCTGAAGATATGCGGGAATACCGTTATTTTTATCTATAATATATTTCATCTGGTTATATAAAATTCTCCTGTTCTGACCATTTTAATATGACCAAAATTATTATATACTATTTTTAGACAAATGTCAAGGAGGTAAAGAAATGCCACATAATCATCAGAAAAAAATAGCTGTCATAAATGACTTCAGCGGATTCGGGCGCTGTTCCATAGCCGTTTCACTGCCAATCATTTCAGCAATGAAAATACAATGCTGTCCCCTTCCCACATCGGTGTTTTCAAATCATACAGGATTTGAAAGTTTCAGTTATATGGATTTTACAGATTATATGAATGCATATATAAATGAATGGGAAAAGCTTAAATTGCATTTTAACGGTATTTTAACCGGTTTTCTCAGCTCGGAAAAGCAGTTGGAAATTGTAAGAGGCTTTTTTGAAAAATTCAGAAGTGAAAATACAATTATCGTTATCGACCCGGTCATGGGCGACTACGGAAAGCTTTATCCCACATATTCTGAGGAGCTTGCTCAAAAAATGTGTACTCTCGTGCCATATGCAGATATTCTCACCCCAAATCTTACAGAAGCCTGTATTCTTACTCATACGGATTATAAGCCCTGTATGGATAAAGACGACCTTTTGACAATATGCGAAAAATTAATCAATATGGGTCCAAAAAAAATTGTGATTTCAGGACTTGAAAATGACAACGACCTCGATAATTTTGTATATGAATTGGGAAAATCTGCCGTAACCATACGTCAGCATAAGGTTGGCGCATGCCGCTCAGGAACGGGCGATGTTTTTTCATCTATTATTGCTGCCGACGCCGTCAATGGCAAAGATCTTACAAGTTCAGTCTGTCATGCGTCTGATTTTATTGCAAAGACTCTCAGGCGTACATTGGAGCTTGATCTTCCAAAAACCGACGGAATTTGTTTTGAAGAATTTTTATCAGAAATCTGAGGTGTTTATTATGAAGAATGATAAAGTAAAACTTATGTGTCTTTCAGGGGTATTTACTGCCATAGTGTTCGTATTTACCGCATATATCCATATACCGAGCCATACGGGGTATACTCATATAGGAGACGGATTTATTTATATCGCCGCATGCCTGTTGCCTGTTCCGTATGCTGCATTTGTCGGTGCAGGAGGTGCTCTTTTAGCCGATTGCCTTACTGGATTTGCAATATGGGCGCCCGGTTCGGTTATAATCAAAATTATCACTGTATTATTTTTTTCAAGAAAGTCCCAAAAAATCATTTTCGTCAGAAATATTATTGCCCTTATTCCTGCAAGCATAGTCTGCATCGGCGGATATTATCTTTACGAATCTCTGATAACCGGTAATTTTATTGCACCGTTAGCAGGCATTCCCGGATATATTACTCAGTCACTATTAAGCAGTACATTGTTTATTCTTCTGGGATTTGCAATGGATAAATTAAAAGTGAAAAATCATGTTTTATCATTATAATTAAGGTGCTTACGAATTCCACCATTCATTCCAGGTACAGTCCTTGCTTGAATGTCATTAAAATTATTTAGTATTATCAATCATCTCATAATTCATCTATATGCACCTCATATCATTTTATTAAATGCTGTTTTTTCGCTCTAAGCAACTCTGCGGCAAAAGGGAATTTATAGCTCAAAATCTATCTGCACCAACTTTTTTCCATTAGGCAACATATGCTCTAAGGTTTTAATTGCATGATAATCAATTTCAAGCATTGTTTTTTCTAATGTATGTTCTTCTATTTGATAATGTACTTGTTCCAGTTTGTCAAACACATGCAAATATGGAGAGTCCGATATCCAATTATCCTCTATATTGATTTGAATAATGCATGAAACATATTTCGGGTTTGCCTGTTGTATTGCTTTTTGAAAACATTCATATCCAATATACTCAATCAACAGATTTGCAATAACCATATCTGTTTTGGGAAGCTTATCGGTTTCATTTATCAAATTGATACATAAACATTCCAAAAGCCCGTCCAAATCTGGATATCTAAGAGTAACTTCTTTTAAATAATCAGAATTGACATCCACTCCATATACTTTTTCAAGTTTGCCCTTTGGAATATGTTCAAGACCATTACCGCCCGCAATCCCCAATACCATTACGCTGGAAATATGGTATGTGTTAAATTGAACTTTCATCATTTCGTTCATAGTCTGTAACTGCATAACAGAATCAAGTTTCATATGATTTTCATAATCAGCTAAAGAAATTTCTTCCCACGGATTTTTCATTTAAGTTCTCCTTTTCTACTTACAGTTTGTTACAATACAAACGATCTTTAAATTGACGGGGAAAATGTACATAAGTCTGATAACCGCACTGTTTTGCAATATCCTTAACGCTAAGATTGGTTGAGGTAAGCAGCATTTTTTTAATTTTTGCATTATAATACCTCCCATATGAAAAATACTGCGCAATATTTTTCAAAATTCACATTTAGCGCTCTTTTGCAATTCAATTATAACAAATGATCAAACTTGATGTCAATAACATTTTGTGTAATGCAAATAAACATTTATGCTGCAAATTACGATATGTCACCGACTGTTAAAGTGACGCCGCACAATTTGTAATTGCAGTAGTTTCCGTATAGATATAATTAAAATTAAAGTGCATAAGTCAGACTAAAAATTCTCAACTTACACACTTTATTTATCCAAATCAATCCTGAACTTATCAACAGAACTTGACATGATAATAGAAGTATCGCTTGGTGTAACACCGCCAAGTGTTGAACTTTTCTCAGTATTTACAGAAAATGTAACGTCAGCGCCATTAAAAGCGTCTCCTGTAAACGAGCTGATATCTTTTTTTGAACTATATGCTGCCGTCGCACTAGAGGGATGTCAAACTATTTTTGTAGAACATAAAAAAATAATTTCACACATTTAAGCATTGTCTGCGTTATCCTCTAAATTTATAGAAATTAAATTTGCTGTAATTTTCGCAAACTACATCAACTGTTTTTATATCTTCGGACAAAAGACTGTCTCAAAAATACTTCTGGTAATTACACTAAGCCAATTTTATTACTAATATTTCCAAAGGTTTGTATCAGAACAGCATCCCCATAGCTGCGATTTTCAATAAATGCATAATAACCGCCATATAC
>CAMWXM010000167.1 GCA_947178195.1 uncultured Ruminococcus sp. | reverse complement strand
CTTTAGTTCATAAAAATAACAAAGTGAGTAAAAAAATGAGTAAAAGGGAAAAATATAAAAGATTGATTTCTTTTTTTTCAAGCTGCGTTCTGCTTGTCGCTTTGGCGGCAAACTTTATATATATATGGTATGAGTTTTACAGTGATGTTATCGTAGTGCCTTTTTATAGACGAGGAAACTGGGTGGTTATTGCCATTTACATGGTTCTGACCTTTATCTTCTTCAAGGCATATGGTGGACTTACCATGGGATACCTAAAACGTTCGGATATGTTTTATTCCCAGTTTATTTCCATCACGGCGGTAAATATTATAACTTATTTTCAGATAAGCGTTATCGGACGTGACTTTATGAAGGTTTTACCGATGATAATAATGACCTTTGTGGATTTTATTATTATCGCTTTATGGATAGTTGCGAATAATAAAATTTATCTTCATCTTTATCCGCCGAGAAAGCTGATTATTATTTACGGCAGCCGGATAGCTGAAACTCTTACAAATAAAATGAGCAAGCGTGAAGACAAATATATGATATGCGAATCTATCAATATCCATGAAGATATAGATAAGATAAAACAGGAAATATTACGGTATGAGGGAGCGGTCATCTGCGACATAAGCGGACAGATACGCAATGATATAATAAAATTCTGCTATGACCATTCAAAAAGAATTTATATTTCCCCTAAAATATCCGATATTATCATACAAAACGGCTCGGATATAAATCTTTTCGATTCGCCGCTGATACTCTGCCGCAACAGCGGACCTTCTTTTGAGTACCGATTTTCAAAGCGGATATTCGACCTGATAGGATCTCTTCTGGGGATAATAATTCTTTCGCCTGTTATGCTCATTATTGCCGCCGCTATAAAAATTTCCGATGGCGGAAAAATATTATATAAGCAAAAAAGACTGACTATTAATGCAAGGGAATTTTATGTTTACAAATTCCGCAGTATGATAGAAAACGCTGAAAAAGGCGGCGTTGCCAGGCTTGCCGTGGATTCCGACCCGAGAATTACCAGGGTGGGTAGCTTTCTGAGGAAATGCCGTCTTGACGAGCTGCCCCAGCTTTTTAACATACTAAAGGGCGATATGTCTATTGTTGGACCACGTCCGGAACGTCCTGAGCTTACCCAGAAATACGAAAAGGATATGCCAGAATTTAAATTCAGACTTAAAGTAAAAGCCGGGCTTACCGGATATGCACAGGTTACTGGGGTTTATGATACTACCCCGTATGACAAACTTAAAATGGATCTTATGTATATCGAACGATGTTCCATAACATTGGATTTGCGCATAATCCTTATGACAATAAAGACTATGATGTCGCCTGGAGAAACTAACGCAAAATCAAAGGATAAATGAATAGGAGAAAAAAATTGGACACTCTTGAAAATAGTATTGAAAAATTATTAGACTCAAAACCGGTTTATGTTGAACCCATGCCCTCGCTGGATAATCAGGGGCACAGAAAAAAAGCAAGCAAGAAGCTTGCTGCTGAAGAAGAAATGCAGAGAAATAAGGCTATAAGCGATTTTGGATTTAATCAGAATTCGATAAACATAGATTTTATCAGAGCCATTCTGCAGCTTCAGAAATACTGCAAGCAGCTTGAGAAAAAAATTGATGAAGAGACCTCGGATTTTCAGAGAGCATCTTCGGCAATATCGGTATTGAAAAAGGAGCTGGACAGCGTCCGTCTGCGTTCTACCCTTAACTCAAACCAGATTGAAAAAATGGACGCAAGCCTTTACAAATATACCGAAAAGCTTGAAAATTACGCTTTGAATATTTCTCCGGGAATAAGAACTGCAGATTGCCCTAAAGGCTGTGTTGAAGCTAATATAGCCGATGCTATAGGCTATTATGACAGAATTGAAAACGCTAAAAAATCAGCTGATACCACAGAGCTTGAAAAATTTTGCAGTACGGCTATGAATAAAAGTCTGTCGGCTCTTGATGCTTATGAAGAGGTTTCTATAAATTTTTACGGAACAGACAGATTTGCAGCAGTGCTTTTCGGTAATCTGAACAGAAACTCTATATACAAGATAAAGCTGCTTAAAGAACAGGACATTCCAAGTGGCAGCTTCAGTGTGATATGCACAAATGATGCGTTTGTGCCAAGAAAGCTTATGCTCAAATCAGCTATAATTATTGTAACAGGCGATACGCCTTTTGAGGGAATCTCCGAAGAGAGTATTGAAAATCTTAGATTTTTAAACGACTGCGGACTTCATACTTATGTGACGCTGAGCGATGCTGCATACAAGGAATTTGAAGAAAAAGGCTTCAGATGTACCAGCAGTATAGCAGCCGATAAGCTTTTAAGCGGAGATATTATAAAAACTGTTGAAAAGGCTATGGATGCTGCCGTGCCGTCGGGAGCAATATCCTACATGACCCTTCAGGAAATGCTCGAAGGCGCAGAAAAATATTTTATTACCGACCCGGAAGAAATTGCCAAGCATATAAGCGAAAAGAGTCAGGCATACCCTTATAATTGCCTTGAAATCATGGAAAATACCGCTTTGACGGCTATTAAAAATTATTGCTTCCCTACCGGTATTTTAAGTTCGTGCTTTATCAGTAAAACCACTGAGGGACATTATGCATTTATAGACGGTATGAATTATGTTAATCATTTAAATTATGAAAAGCGTAAGGAAATATATGAAAAGGTCAGAAATATGCTTGAACCGGACGGCATTTTTATGATGAACGGTTCAGATGCGGTAGTGGGTATAAAGATCCGTGCTGTAAGAGGCTGGAATTACTTCCCGGCATATGAAGCTCTCTGGACAAAAAATCAGATAATCGACGAGCTTGAAAGAAACGGATTTAAAATTAAATTTTTGATTCCGACGGGAGCGGGTCTTTTCGACAATCTTCCGGCAAAATATAAAAAAAGCCCGACTGAATGGATAATCGGAGCTACAATTTAGCTTTAAGGCAATAACATAAAAATAGCGCCTTAAAACAGAACAAGGAGAAAATTATGAGAAAAACAAAAATTGTATGTACGATAGGACCTGCCACACAATCGAAGGATATGATGAGAAAGCTTATGCAGCATGGTATGAATGTTGCAAGATTTAATTTTTCTCACGGCAGCTATGAATATCATGAAGAATGTCTGAAAAATATCAGAGAGGCGGCAGAAGAGTTGGATCTTCCGGTTGCCGCAATGATGGACACAAAAGGCCCTGAGGTAAGACTTGGAAAATTTGTTGACGATAAGCCTGTTGAAATAAAAGATGGCGATACTTATACGCTGACCGTTGAGGATCGGCTTTGTGATGATAAGATTGGTTCGGTGACCTTTAAAAATCTTCCATCGGATATTTCCGTGGGAACACGTATCCTGATAAACGATGGTATTATTGAACTTGTTGCCGAAAAGGTATCTGAAAAGGAAATCGAATGCAGGGTCATTCATGGCGGAAGGCTTTCAAATAATAAGGGCATCAATGTGCCAGGAGTAAAGCTTTCTATGCCCTATCTGAGTGATGCAGATATGAGCGACCTGGAATTCGGGGCAAAAATGAAATATGATTTTATTGCCGCAAGCTTTGTGCGTACAGCAGCTGATATAAATTATTTAAGAAAATATACTCAGAGTCTTGGTTGGTTTAACGTGAGGATCATCGCTAAAATCGAAAACCTTGACGGCGTGGAAAATATTGACGAAATACTTGAGGCGGCTGATGGCATCATGGTCGCAAGAGGAGATATGGGAGTTGAGATACCCTTTGAGCAGATACCGGCTATCCAGAAGGAGCTTATCCAAAAAGGCTACAGTGCAGGAAAACAGGTTATTACCGCAACTCAGATGCTGGAATCAATGATCTCAAATCCACGTCCTACAAGAGCGGAAATAACAGACGTTGCCAATGCAATTTATGATGGCACAAGCGCAATTATGCTTTCCGGTGAAACTGCGGCAGGAGAGTATCCTATCGAGGCTGTAAGCGCAATGTCGCTTATTGCTGAAACAACTGAGAATAATATAGATTATAAATCACGCTTCCGCAAAAGAGAAACTGACAGCAATAATAACAATATTGCCAATGCCATATCCCACGCATGCGTTACCACAGCTCATGACCTTGATGTAAAGGCTATCATTACCGTTACAAAGGGCGGTTCTACTGCTAGGCTCATATCAAAATACCGACCTCTTTTCCCGATTATAAGCTGTACTACCGATGCGGCTGTCTGCCGACAGATGAATATGTCCTGGGGTGTTACTCCTACGCTTATAAATGAGGAAACCAATACCGACGAGTTGTTTACCCATGCTGTTGAGGCAGCAAAAAGACTTGGTATGGTCCAGGAGGGGGACAGGGTCGTTATTACAGCCGGTGTACCTCTCGGAATGTCAGGTACAACAAACCTTATGAAGGTTGAAACAGTAAAATGATTAGAGGTGCTCTAAGATCAATGCATAAAAGCGGTACCGCATAAAGCCTTTGGGAGGTCTTTGTGCGGTACTGCCTTTAAGGATTTATTATGAGATTTAATGTTAATTTAGTGTGTAATAACGGAGGAAACATTGTTTATCCGATAAGCCATTTATACATGCCTTCGTATTGTAAAGCTGAGCTTCCCCATGAGAAATCAGATTCCATGCCACGTTTTATGATTTTATTCCAGTTATCTCTGTAATTAAAATATACGGATTTTGCATAGTTTATGACATTAAGCATATCGTTTGCATTATAATCGGTAAATGAAAATCCTGTTCCGTAATTTTCAAATTCATTATAAGGCACGACAGTATCTTTAAGACCGCCGGTTTCTCTTACGATAGGAACAGTACCGTATCTGAGAGAGATGAGCTGGGTCAATCCGCATGGCTCAAATCTTGACGGAACAAGCATAGCATCAGCTGCTGCATATATCCTATGAGCTCTTTCGTCAGAAAAGTAAATATTTGCCGATACTCTGTCAGGGTATTTCCACTGGAAATGCCTGAATATGTTTTCGTATCTGGTTTCACCTGTACCAAGCACTACAAATTGTGTATGTTGGTCTGCGATACGTTCAATCATATTATTTACAAGGTCGAGACCCTTCTGGTCTGTAAGACGGGAAATGATTGCAATCATGAACTTATTTTCGTCCTGAGGCAAGCCAAGCTCCTCCTGAAGCTTCAGCTTGTTCTGAGCTTTTTTCTCAACAAAATCATCAATAGTGTACTTGTCGAAGATTTTTTCATCAGTTTCAGGATTATAGACGTCATAGTCGATTCCGTTGAGAATACCTCTCAGCTGAAGATGTCTTACACGCAACAGACCGTCAAGACCTTCGCCGTAATAGGCAGTTTGTATTTCATATGCATAAGTATTGCTTACGGTGGTGATATAGTCCGCATAGACCAGACCGCCCTTGAGCATATTTGCGTCCTTTTTAAATTCCAGTTTATCAGGAGTGAAGATACTATCGGGAAGATTGGTGAATTTTTTGAAGGTTTTTATATCCCATATACCCTGGAATTTAAGGTTATGGATGGTCATTACGGTTTTTGTTCCCCAATAGAAAGGGTTGTCTTTGTAAAGTGTTTTAAGAAATACCGGTATAAGACCCGTCTGCCAGTCATGACAATGGATAATATCAGGTTTGAAATCAATTACGGGCATGATTGCCAGTACTGCTTTTGAGAAAAATGTAAATTTTTCAATGTCATAAAGAGTCGAACCATATGGAGTTTCATTTTTGAAATAATCCTCGTTATCAACAAAATAATAGGTTACTCCTTCAAATTCATACTGCATAATACCGACATGAGGCTGGAAATTCAAAAGACCCATATCCATATAGAAATGATGAACATACTTGAAGTTGCTTCTGTATTCCCAGGGAATACATGTATAACTTGGAATGATAACTCTTACGTCGAATTCCTCTTTGTTAAACATTTTTGGCAGAGCGCCGACTACGTCGGCAAGTCCGCCGGTTTTGATGAACGGTACGCATTCCGATGCAGCGAATAGTATTTTTTTCATATCTTTGATTACTCCTCCTTATATTAATTATATGTTTCCTCATTTATATTATAATCTTTTTTTTTTAATCTGTCAATAGAATATAAAAGTTTTTTTATAAGATTTGGAAAATTGTGAAAAATGCACTAAAAGATTTACCTTAATTTAATCGACGATTTTTATCATATTTATTTCAGAAGATATTGACATCGGACTGTACAAATGTTATAATATTTTTTGAAAATCAATTGAAATATATGTTTATATAATACTGTGAAATGAAAATATTTCTTGATTATGAAACTTACAATAAAAATTAACATCAGAAACTGTGGAGGGATAATAATGAAAAATATGCAGGATACGGAAAAAAAGATAGAAAAGACGGATTATGATATTTACAAAACGATTCAGGAAAAGCTTCTCAGCGAATATGAAGATAAGGCAAAGAAAAATTATATTATGAATTTGTCTTATGAAATAATAACAGATGTGCCTTCTATAATGTAATTGGCCGAAACAAT
>CAMWXM010000166.1 GCA_947178195.1 uncultured Ruminococcus sp. | reverse complement strand
GTCTGATTTTCGACTTTATGAGTTGGAGCAGCAACTTGAGGAATATGGTTTCTCTCGTGTAAGCAAATCATTTCTTATTCACTTGCAAAATGTACAATCTTTGAAAGCTGAGATTAACAGAAAAATTCGTATTACAATGTCAAATGGAGAACAAATTATAGCTTCAAGACAGTATGCTGATGAGCTAAAAAAAAGATTGGGAGTGATATAAATGGAAGAAAAGAAAACGTTTTTTGATTATCTGGCACAGGTAGTGATTGTATTTGGATTTTCAATGCTGGTTCTAAATATTTTTTGCCTTGCTTTTGGAAACTCTGCAAGGGATTTCTCAGCACTCTTTGAACTTGGAAATCAAGGCATTTCCGTGAGGATTGCTTTTCAGTTTTTATGTATTTCTGCTCTGATAACAGGGGTTCGCTTTGTATTCTTTACGGATGTGATTATACAAAAAATGCCTATTTGGTTAAGAACAATTTGCATGTTAACTTTTATAGTTATAATCATTTCCGTGTTTATAATCATATTTCATTGGTTTCCTGTAAATATGTGGCAACCTTGGGTAATGTTTTTTGTCTGTTTTGGACTATCGTTTCTTGGAAGCTATGTGGTGGTAATGGTAAAGGAAAAAGCTGAAAATAAGCGTATGGAAGAAGCATTGCAACGTTTGAAGGAAAAGGAGGGACACAAAAAATGAGTAATGCAATAATGGCAAATGGTCTTTCGGTCAAATTTGCTGATAACTGGGTTTTGAATAATATCTCTTTTGAAGTACAAAATGGAATTATTTTTGGTTTATTAGGCCCATCTGGAGCAGGAAAGACTACTCTTATAAAACTACTGACAGGGCAGCTTCAGCAAGATCATGGTTCTGCAGAACTTCTCGGAAAAGATACAAGAAGATTAACTGCATTGGAGCATGAGCAGATAGGTGCAATGATGGATAACTATGGTTTGTATGACCGACTATCTGTTTATGACAATATGTCTTTTTATGCGGATATTTACCGTGTTCCTCATAGCACGATTATTGACATATTAAAAAGTATTGGTCTGTATGAAGCTCGCAATACAGCCGTTTCAAAACTTTCAAAAGGTATGAAAAACCGACTTTCATTAGCCAGAGCATTGATGAACAATGCGAAGATACTTTTTCTTGATGAACCGACTTCTGGGCTTGATCCTGCCACAACAAAAGAAATACATGATATTTTAGTGGAACAAAAGAAAAAAGGAACCACTATTTTCCTTACAACGCACAACATGTTTGAAGCAGAAAGTATTTGTGACTATGTTATATTGCTAAGCAAAGGTCACATTATAGAACACGGAAAACCTACAGATATTTGCAGAAAATACAATCACTTGAATAAGCTCCATGTAACACTAAAAGACGGAATGGAGCTCATGTTAGAAAACGACAGTACTTCCGCTTCCGCAATAAAAGAGTATCTTGAAAAAAATTTGATTGAAGCGATCCATTCTACAGAGCCAACGCTTGAAACCGCTTTTATTGAACTTACAGGAAAGGGGTTAGAGTGACATGAATAATATCGTTGCAATTTTCAAAAAGCAGTTAAAAGATACACTGCGGAACAAGACCGTTTTAATTCAGTTTGTCATGTTTCCTATAATGACACTTATCACGAACAACGCAATAAAAATACAAGAAATGCCAGAGAATTTTTTTGTGATATTATTTGCTACTATGTACATAGGAATGGCACCATTGACAAGCATAGCATCTATCATATCTGAGGAGAAAGAAAAGAACACGCTTCGAGTGTTAATTATGTCAAATGTAAAACCGCATGAGTATCTGTTAGGAATTGGTAGCTATGTTTGGTTTGCTTGTATGCTTGGAGGTCTTGTAATCTGTACTGTTGGCGGATACGATCTACAAACAAGTATTGCATTTATGGGTATTATAGCAATAGGCGTTTTGACCTCCTTGCTGATAGGAGCAATAATAGGCATTTGTAGTAAAACGCAAATGATGGCGACTTCAATAACCGTGCCTGTTATGATGATTTTTTCTTTTGTTCCTATGCTGTCGTTGTTTAATAGTACAATAGAAAAAATAGCACGAGTCATATATTCTGAACAAATTAGCCGTATGCTTAACCAAATAAACAGCTTGCAGCTTAATGTAGAAAACATAGGTGTTATTGGGCTAAACATTCTTATTGCTGCAATTTTATTTATCTTTATCTTCAAAAAGTGCAAGTTATCATAAAATTAGAATGTAGTTATGGATAAATCGAATTTATCGGTTCATTCGTGCAAACGTCTCTTCAAATGAAATACATTCTGCATATCTTTTATTCCACATAAATTCGTTGTAATATCTGTAAGTTTGTTCTGCAGACATATACTTATTATCGAATGTGCTATTTGTATTAGCAGGAACTATCATTTTGAAACCATGCTCAAATCCAGCTTTGATAGTTGCATCAATACAATAATCCGTTTGTAAGCCAACAATAATAATTTCATTTTCATTTTTTCGCTTCAAATATTCTAACAATCCGGTATCTTTAAAAGAACTGTTTACCGTCTTATCAAATATTAGTTCCTTATCAGTAGGTTGAAACTCCTCATATATTTCAAAACCTTCTTTATCCTTTGTCAGTTCATTACCAACTCCATCATCATGTCTAACAAAAATAACTTCTATATCATTTTCTCTGGCCATAACAATCAATTTTTTTACATTGCTTTTGAACTCGCCGAACTTGTATAGATTTTCATTGGTTATTAACTTTTGTGTATCAACTACTAAGAGTACCATCTTTTTATACCTATCCTTCTGCATCATTTTTTTCGTGAATCCTATGAAATGAATTAATTTCCTCTTCAGTCAAAATCCCTTTCTCTAACAGTGTCTCTGTCATTCCCTTTTCAAGCATATAGTCCACACCAATCAGCTGCATAATAGTTATGGCTTCCATCATTTTTCTACTCCGTTGATGTGGAAATATATAATTGAATGCCTACTTAGTTATATTCTTAATAATGCATTCTGGCACCAATTAAACAATATAGCGAAGGCTTTATCAAAATCATAGTCGGTACAATTTTGTAATGATATACTCAATTCCAAAACAGTTTTATCCTCGTCTTGCACACACTCAAGCAATTCCCGTTTTGTTGAAATAAAATTACCACTGCTTAAATAATACAAATGTTGCATAACAAAAAATACTGATTTACAAGTTATCGGCAACTTTGAAATGTTGTACTCCCTGTCAGCATGTACATAACGGTGACAAATTTCGTGATAGAGATTATTCAAACTTAATTTTACATAGTTTCTTTCATCTTCCATGGTATATGCAGGAACAAGATTTTTTAATTCTCCATAAAAATCTTTAGTCGTGTTCAATAAATGACATATTTCCAACGGATTCCAATGTTCTAAATCAACTTTGCCGCAAATAAAGCCACAGGACTTATCAAAATTTCCTATTGAAACAAGTGCCTTTTGATAGGTTTTCAAATCTTCAACCGAAATATTGTCAATCACAGCCATAATATCAATATCACTGTTTTTCGTCTGTTCATTACGAAGATAACTGCCTTGCAATCCTATATACACCAGTCTTTCACCAAATGTATCTTTTAATCTGTCTATTAATTCATCAATATATTCATCTATTCTAAACATTCTGGATCACCTACCTCTTCATTTCCAAGATACTTTGTGTATTCTTTTCCTTCATAAAAGTTCATTATCGGGCGGCGAAGTTTTGACGGAAACAATGGTAATCTATTCAATACAGACAAATCCAACCAATCAAATCCAATTTGATTAGTATCACTATGAAGTGTTGCATTTTTTGCTTTTCCCAAGTAATCACATAAAAATACTAAATCAATTCTATGAAAACTCTCACCGTGGATACCCTCTATAACAAAAAGTAAATCTTTGCATTTAACCTCTATTCCTGCCTCTTCTCTAACTTCTCGTTCAACAGTCTGAGGAAGCATTTCTTCGCTATCTTGACCACCGCCGGGCAAAATATACCATTCTTCTTTGCCATCATTCAACTTTATTGCAAGCAATTTACCATTTTGAATTATAACTGCTTTTGCAGAAGTTCGTATTTGTCTTGGCATATTTATAATCCTTTCAATTATTCTATTAAATAAGTTTCCCTGTATGTATCTCCTAAAATTCCAGTTTGTTCAGCTCTACAAACAGGAAGTTGTCTTTAATCCTATATTTCAACTTTATGCAGTACAACAGGTATCCAATCAACAGGTTCTCCCATGCCTTGAATACTTAAAGACATTTGTTCTGTTTTACCATATGTTTCATCCAATAATCCATATGAATTGAACTTGACATCAAGAAACTGTTTCTCCAAGCCATTACATAAAAACGAATGAAAAGTGGAAATATCCCAGCCAATTATGTCATATCCAATTACGTTTCCATCCATTTCATTGACTGGATTTTTTTCTATATTGAAATCATCACCAAGTAATTTTATATATTCCTCTTTCGCACATACAGAAACAAGTATGTGTTTAGAATCATTGAAGTATTCTTTATAAAAATATAAGGCATTCTCCTTACGCAAAAACCTTCCATCTGTATCAAACAAACACTCTTCCAATAGATCTGTTATTTCTTCACTCATTTTTATATACTTCTCTTTACTTGAAAAACAATCTATATATTCTTGTTGATCACCATCTGGTTCCCACCCATGGCATAAAAAAATACGAGGCTCATGATTACACAAACATTTGCTAATTGAAATATTCTTTTTAGAAATACCGCCCAAAAATGAAGGCGAAAATGTGTATTCACAGATATAATAACCGATTATAACAAATTTGTTTTTCATTTAATTTCTCCAATCTGAATAAAGCAAAATAAACAATCTCAGTTAAAAATGATAAAAACGCTACGAAAATGTCTTTTGTAGATTACTGCGTTCTTGCCAATTTCAAATAATGCGACGCGAATTGAGCAATAATACCAATACGTCTATAGCTTATCATTTTACAAAGCAAATCTGTAAATTTTCCGTATTTTCTATACAACAGATTAAACAGAAGATATGGGGCACGCTGATGTTTGCTTTCGGGCATGCGTTTGATTATATTTTTAAAACTGTATATTTGTTTGTAGATGCGGATATATCCGTTATACAATTCCTCAGGTGTCATGTTAAGCGGTTTGAATACAACATTTGCCGTATTGTAAAGGGATAGATCATCTGTTGTAATACGCCCTTGACATTTTAATTGTTCATAGAGCACTGTGCCCGGATACGGTGTTAAGATATGCGATGTAACCGTTTCAATTTTGTTCCTGACGATCCATTTCAACGTAGCATCAAAAGTTTCGCGAGTATCTCCGTCAAGTCCGAATACGAAGCTGCCATTGATCATTATACCTCTGTCGTGAATGGCCTTCACCGCGCGTTCATAATCAGCGGCGCTGTTTTGAACCTTATGCACTCCGCTTACGGATTCGGGATTGATGCTTTCAAAGCCTATAAACAAACTTTGACAGCCACTGTCCCTCATCAAATCCAGAAGTTGCGGGTCATTTGCAATGTTAATGGACACAGCTGCATTCCATTTGAGTTTCATCGGTTTGATTTCGTTCAGAAACCTTTTCGTCCAATCGGGATTTCCAGCGAAATTATCGTCAATGAACATAATATGTTTGGAATTAATCGCTTTGATATCATCAAGTACAGCGTCAATGCCGCGGTTCACATAGACACGCTCGCTGGCGCTGTTATAGCAGAAATCACAACGGAACGGACAGCCTCGGCTTGTGTGTACAACGTTGCAGTAAAGATATTTGCTTTTGTCAATAAAATCATATGCCGGAGAAACAATGTCCTCGCCGTTTAACTTGCCATTGCAACGGTAGACTTTTTTTAGTCTGCCGTTTTTGAAGTCATCAATGATATCATACCATGTTCCTTCAGCCGCACCAATACACACAGCATCAAAGCAATTCTGTGGTATCGTATCAAAAGAGGTGGTAATATGAATACCTCCTGCAATGACCGTTACACCCAGTTCTCTAAACCGTGCAGAAATTTCTGCCGCATGCGGGAAAGTATCAACTGTAACAGAAATACCTACAAGATCAGGGTGATCGTTGTAGTTGATACTTTGAATATTCTCATTCTCAAGAGTAACATGATGTTCCCCACGAAGCATATTGACAATCGTCAATAGACCAAGTGGCGGAGCCATATGTATTTTTATATCCGTATCCATCGGTCTTTTTTTCATTTTCGGCTGAATTAGCTTTATGTACATCATCACCCTCCCTTGTTTTGCGTTTCTGTTTTCAATAAGTGAATGTTTATAAGATACTCAGAACCTTATTATAAATTTCAGTTTATAATTCCTTTTTCATGTATTGTTTCTCATACTCTCGATATCCGTATTTAGGGTAAAATTCATATAATTCAAACCATTGTTCTCTGGGAGTTCCAAGATGAACTTTTATCGCCTTTTTCCCTCTTTGTTTTATGTATACTTCTGCTGTTTGGAGAAGCTGGTTTCCAATGCCCTCATGCTTACG
>CAMWXM010000165.1 GCA_947178195.1 uncultured Ruminococcus sp. | reverse complement strand
AGTTTATATTTATCGTAAATAGCCGGAAGGGAATATATAGCCTTGACCCAACGATCAATCCATAACTCAAAAATAATGTTTATCCAACTGGAAGATTCAGATGTAGCATATATTTTTTCACTAATATTTGCACGTACAATTTTAATACTGCATTTATCCAATTCGGCTAATCGTGAAAACAAGGATACAGTCTGATTAAAAGGATTATCATTAGACATATTATATTTTGGAACGCATTCGTCCCAATCAACAGCATCAGCCATTGTTTCAGTTTTTCTTATAAGACATTCCCAGTTAGTGGTAAGCTGTCCGTAATGTGAGAAAAATTCAACAGGATCGTTATAAACATCCTTAACCTTCGGCATTCTGACTTTCCATCGATCGCTTTCGCATAGTGCAAAAACGACATCGTGATCTTCCTGAACACTTTTTACAATTTCATCTAGGGTATTTCCAACAAAATAGCACCTGTCCTTTGAATTATAGATATAATCGTAATGCTTGGGAAGTCCGTATTTTTTTAACATGTATATAACTTTTGCATTTCCATCCTTAATAAATCTCACATCTACATAATAAATGTTGGAATAACCTTTCGATTGATAGTTTTCAACTATTTTTTGCGTCTTATCGTCCTCGCTGGAATCATAATATATAATATCAATTCCTTTATCTTTATATATATCGCAAATATTTGACAGAACATCTTCTACTATATCAGGATGATTATGTGTAAAATATATGCAAGCTATTTTCTTTGTCATAATTTCCTTCTTTCTTATCTGCATGTAAAACCACCGTCAACTGCAATAAGCTGACCAGTTATGCTTTGATTATAATCAGAACATAAAAATGCTGCTAACGAAGCAATATCTTCTGCTGATTGAAATTTTCCGGTTGGGATATTATTTTTTATATCATTAATTTCTTTTATGGATAAATTTTTTTTTGTCATTTCTGTCATTACATAACCTGGTGCAATTGAATTAATTAATATGTTATAAGGAGCTAATTCCAGAGCCATAGTTTTTGCCAGTCCTGTTAATGCATTTTTAGTTGAGCTATATGCGATTCTTCGCTCCCGTGATACAATTGCGTATATTGACGATATAAAAATAATTCTACCCCAACCCTTTTCTTTCATAGATATTATAAAATTATTGAGTAAGCTAATCGCAGAAAAACAATTTACCTGAAATGATTTATCAAGAATATTTTCATTTATTTCTGTAATGTCTGATAGTTCATTTATTCCTGCACAATGAATAAAAATATCTGGTAAAATGCTATTGTTTTTAAGATAGCTATCAATATTTTCACGAGAGAGTAAATCAAGCTCATTTCTTTCGGGAGCAATTACTTTGGCATTTAATTCGGTAAATAAGTCTTTAATTTTTTTACCGATGCCACGACTGCCGCCTGTAAGAAAAATTTTTTTTCCATTAAAGTCAATCTTCATTTAGATTTCCTCTTTCCTTGTTATTTTACAGTTGTTAAAGTTTTCATTATTTTTAAACCTTCCAAGAAATTATATTCAGGAATAAATCCGGTATCCTTTGTTAATTCACTAATATCTGCACATAAATGCATAACTTGTTTTTCTGCATATGGTATACTGCCTATTTTAATTTCCGCATCTGGTGAAAAAACTTTTTTGATTTCGTATATGTATTCCTTAAGTGGACGTGAAATTCCGCTGCCTAATACGTAAGTTTTACCGTCTATACCTTTTTCTCCTAAAAGCCGAAATGCCTTTGCAGCGTCGTAACTAAATAAATAATCCCATATCTGTTCGCTTTTTGTAAATTCTGGTATAATTCCTGATTGGAACTTGTTAATTGTTGACATTACCATACTATTTGCACCATCATTAGGACCATATATACTTAAAATTCTCACCCAAATGTGACGAAGTCCTAACTGGTGAGCATATTCTCTTGTCATATGCCCTGCACATAATTTAGCCATTCCATATCCATTTTCGGGAAATACAGGCGTATCATGCTTTAAAGCACCTTCGAACCTTCCGTATTCTGCTTGAGAACCAGCGCCAATAAATATATCACAGCCAAATTTTTTTGCGGCTGAAACTGCGTCTAAAGCGTATTTTACGTTTTTATTTTGCTGATACATATCATTCCTTGCAGAACCTGAAGTGCCTGCCCATGCTAAATGAAAAAAAACATCGTATTTTTTTTGAGTATCATTTTTAACGTCGGCTAACTGCATAAGTGAACAGTATTTTTTTTGAACAAGTGGATGAACAGGAATATTGCTTTCTCTTTTAGATTCCGTATGACAAAATACTAATACTTCTATATTGTTGTCGATCAACTCTTTTATTAATGCTGTTCCAATAGCACCGGTAGCTCCTGTTATAATTGCTCTGACCAAATAGCATTACCTCCTATTAATAATTTGCAGAATAATGATTTGCAGCATATTCGTCCCTATCTAGAAAAGGGGCCATATCATCAATGGACGGTGAAATTATTTTACCATCAGGAAGAATTTTTGAAGACGACTTAGGCGAAAAATCCTGTTTAGGATCAATATTCACTTCACAAATACAAGGTTCATCTGACAAGAGAAGTTTCTTTAATATAATATCACAATTATTTTCACCACTAATATTAAAATATTTAATGCCAAATGAATCAGCAAGCTTTGAAAAATCAGGGAAGCCTATGCCGCTTTCTGAATCAATACCCACAAAAGGAGGATTAAATAAATTTCTTTGAGTTTGACGAATAGAATGGTACCCATTGTTGTTTAATAAAATAATTTTAATATTTAAGCGATTATAAGCTATTGTAGCAAGTTCTTGAATATTCATCATAAAACTGCCATCGCCGTCGATACAAATAGTACGTTGACTATTGTCAGAAACAGAAACTCCTATTGCAGCCGGTAAACCATATCCCATTGACGCACATCCAGAATTTGTAAACATTCTTTGTCCCTGCTTTATTTTAAGTGCATGAAAAGTAACTACGCAAGCGCTACCATTTCCGCAGATTATGCGGTCATTCTCATTAAGATGCGAAGAAAGATGCTTCATAAATACATATGGATTAATATTTTCATTGCTCGATTTATAATATTCCTGCAGCACAACAGGATATTTCACTAACTGTTCTTTACACCATTTAAGCCATGGAATATGATATTCGGTAGGAGTGTATTTTTCTTTAAGCAACGCTTGAATAAATTGTTTTACATCTGCATGGATAGGCATATCTGGTTTGATAGTTGGTTTAGATAATTCTCTTGAATCAATATCAACAATAATTTTGTATGCATTTTTAGCAAAATCAAAATGATTATAACCAATCATTCTTATATTTAAGCGACAGCCAAGACTTAATAGTAAATCACAATTCTGAACTGCAAAATTGCCTGCACGTGTTCCAACTGTTCCAGGCATACCCGCAAAATGTGGATTATCATATGCAACGGTATCGTTTGCATTCCATGCTGTTACAACCGGAATTTTTAATTTTTCTATCAATTGAAGCAGTTCTTCTTCAGCGTTACCCAAACGTATTCCAGTGCCTGTTAATATCAAAGGAGCCTTAGCATTTTTAATTTTTTCAAGTATTAATTTAGCTGTATTATCTGATATTGAAGGAACTTCCCAACACATTTCTTCTATGGGATCAAAGTGTATCATATCATCAGTATCTATTTTAGCGCCTTGTACATCAAGAGGAACGTCTATCCAGACAGGACCCATTCTGCCGTTTAGTGCAAGAAACAATGCTTTTTCCAAATGATACGCAATTTCTTTAGGATTTGTAACTATTACAGAGTATTTTGTCATATTAGAAACGGAATGAATTATATCAAATTCCTGATCCCCAAGCTGACGCAGATTTAATTCCGGACAAGACCATATAGTTGTTTCACGCTTGACCTGTCCGGAAATAATAAACATTGGAATCGAGTCTAACCAACCACCTATTACGCCGGTAATGGCATTTGTTCCTCCTGGACCGGTAGTTACACATACGGCAGCTATTTTTCCTGTTAATCTCGCATACGCCTCTGCTGCAATTGCTGAAGCCTGCTCATGATGATTATAGACACAAGTAATGTTTTTGTGGTGTCCAAACGAATCATTCATGTGCATAGCACCGCCACCAACAACTGTAAATATAGTTTTTATTCCATTTTCAGATAAAAAATCGGCAATATAATCAGAAACTTTTATTTTCATCCTATATATATCTCCTTAAAATATTTCAATGTATAATTCACTGCATTTTCACAATTTTGTCTGCTTTCATCGGGTTGAGCTTTTTGTAAACATTTATAACTCAACATCAACCCATACAATATATTTATCGGCATAATTTCAAAAAAATAAAGTTAAAATGTATTTTTTTTTTATATAATATAATTACTTCTATTGCGTGGCACATCTAAACGACACAGCTTTTTAGAAATGCCCAAACGATATTATTTGCTGTATTTCATTTGGGATTTTCTAGTTTTTTATAAAACTTTTTTACTCATAGTATTGATTTTTTTATACAAGTTCCGAATAATATTGTATATATGCTTATTTTTAAATGCTATAGGGCTATTCAGTAACGATGGGTAATATTAGCAAATCATAATAGCTCAAATGATTATGTAAGCAGTAAATCTAAAGAAGAAAGAAGCAATTTATGAATAAATATGATTTGGTAATTTTTGATTTAGACGGAACAATATTGGATACTTCAGAAGGTATAATATCATCTATAAAATATACTATTGATACTATGAAGCTTGAAAGGCTTTCAGACGAATCTATATCGTCATTTATCGGTCCCCCGATACAAGATTCATTCGCAAGAGAATGCGGATTGAACGGTGATGCTCTGGAAAAGGCCATAACAATTTTTCGTACTTATTATAAGACCAATACACTCTTTAAAGCTTCACCGTATAATGGCATCTATGAGGTCTTTCAGACATTGACGAAGAGAAATATTCAGACAGCAATTGCTACTTATAAAAGAGAAGATTTTGCCAAGACTATTCTTGAGCATTTTGAATTTGATAAATATACCCGAAATATACACGGTGGAGATGCAGAAAATAAATTGAAAAAAAGTGATATTATTGATTTATGTATTTCTGACAGCAAAATAAGTGATAGAAGCAGAATAGTTATGATCGGCGATACACACAATGACGCTATCGGAGCTGAACAGGCAAAAATTGATTTTATCGGCATTACATATGGATTTGGATTTGATAAAATTGAAGATAAATTTAAGCCATCAATAAATGATTATGCAGATAAAGCAATTGATATTTTAAATTATATATAATAACTATTTAAGAGCCTGTTCATTATTTTTTGTATTCAAATTATAAGTTGGAATACTACTGGTCAGCTAATTGCTTAAAAAGAAAGTTTTACAGGCAGATAAGGTGGAGATTTATTATGAATAAAATAGAAATAAATTCAAAATTATATAACTATTCAGTGGAATTTATTGACGATTTTAAAAAGGCTTTAAGCCAATTTGATAAAAATGTAGTCTATGTTATTGACAAAAATGTTTACAATTTATACAAAGACAAATTTGCTGATATTGATTCAGAGAATATTTACTTAATGGAGCCAGTTGAAAATAAAAAAACAATGGATACCGTTATGGATATAATTTTATACTGGAAGAAAATAGGTGTAAAAAAGAATTGGAAAGCCATTTGTATTGGCGGTGGCATAAGTCAAGATGTTACTACAATAGCAGCCAACCTTTATCTGAGAAATATTGACTGGTACTTTTTCCCGACAACTCTCCTGTCAATGTGTGATTCATGTATCGGAGGCAAGTGCGGTATCAACCTTGGAGCATATAAAAATCAAATCGGAGTGTTTTATCCTCCCAAGAAAATATTTATTGATGTTAATTTTCTTGATACATTGACCGAATCGGATTATATTAATGGATGGGGCGAATTACTGAAATTTTCTCTTACTAATGATGAAGAATTTTATAATGAACTGAAAGTTGAAAAAAATTACATTCCATGTGAAAATATTTCAAATTATATTTTTAAGGGCTTGCAGGTTAAAAAGGATGTAATTGAAAAAGATGAGTTTGAATCAGATTTGAGACGTATACTTAATTATGGACACACTTTCGGTCATGCTCTTGAAGCATATACTAAAAATGAAGTGCCACACGGAAGAGCAGTAATCTGGGGAATTGATGTTGTTAATTATTTTTCTTGGAAGGAAAACTTAATTTCAGAAAAAATATATTTTGATGTGAAGCATTTGATTAAAGAGGCTTTTCAAAAAGATGAAATTATTATAGATGATCCTGAAAAACTTTTTGAAATTATAAAAACCGATAAAAAGGTTAATGAAAATACCTTGAATTTTGCATTATTGGATGGCATGAGTCATTTAATAGTATATCCCATGAATATTGATGATAAATTAAAAGTAATGTTTTTGAATTATATAAAGGAGACTCATGAATATTATTGCAGTTGATTGTGGAGCAAGTTTTATTAAAGCAGCACTTATTCAGGACGGAATTATAGTTAAAAGAAAATCATTTAATTCTCCGCCTGTTCATAATCAGGAAAAAAGCATATTATGTCCTGATTATATTAATTCATT
>CAMWXM010000164.1 GCA_947178195.1 uncultured Ruminococcus sp. | reverse complement strand
GGATTCTCCTCCCCTGTCATGCTCATCCATGCAAAAACAAGTGAACCTCCACGGGAAACAATATTCATTTTTCTTTTATGTTTTTTTATCTGCTCGATGGTTTTTCTTGTGATACCGCAGTGAAGGGTCACAAAATCAACTCCGTCTTCAGCGTGAAGTCTTATAACATCGATAAAATCCTTTGCGGTAAGGGTCGCCAGATCTCTCTGATAATGGATAACGCTATCGTATACGGGAACAGTTCCTATCATGGCAGGACATTCGCTTGTAAGCTTTTTTCTGAACGGCTGAGTATTGCCGTGAGAAGAAAGATCCATAATAGCCTCAGCCCCCATATTCACAGCAGCCATTACCTTTTTCATTTCAATGTCATAATCCTTGCAGTCTCTGGACACTCCTAAATTAACATTTATTTTTGTTCTCAGCATAGAGCCTACACCGTTTGGCTCTATACATTTATGCAACTTATTTGCGCATATGGCAACCTGTCCCTTTGCTACAAGCTCCCTTATTTCTTCTTCGCTACGGTATTCCTTTTTTGCTACCTCCTTCATTTCCGGAGTAATAATTCCACGCTTTGCAGCGTCCATCTGTGTCGTATAATTTCTCATTTTTTTATCCTTTCATTTCCTCGGCAAATCTGCCGCTTAAATTAAATCCGTGATCCATAGGTCCCGAACCCTTTCCAAGATCAAGCTGCGCTTCCAGTGCCTGTGAAATATAATCCTTAGAACGCTTTACAGCCTCTTTAAGATTATATCCTTTTGCCAGATTTGCTGCAATAGCGCTGGATAATGTACAGCCCGTTCCATGAGTATTGGGATTGTCTATACGTCTGCCCTCAAACCAATAATACTCATTATTTTCATATAATAGGTCGTTAGCGTCGTTAATACTGTGACCGCCCTTTAACAAAACCGCACAGTTATAGGTCTTATAAATACGCTCCGCAGAGTCAACCATATTTTCTTTTGTTTTTATCGGAATTCCCGATAAAATTTCTGCTTCGGGAATGTTCGGGGTAACAATAGATGCTATGGGCAAAAGCTCTTTTATAAGGGTCGATACTGCATCCGTTTTCATAAGCTCAGAGCCGCTTGTAGAAACCATAACCGGATCGACAACTATATTTTTCGGCTGATATTTTTTTAATCTGCCGGTGATAACTTCAATAAGCTCTGACGATGAAACCATACCTATTTTTACAGCATCGGGAAAAATATCACCAAATACAGCGTCCAGCTGCTGTGATAAAAATTCAGGCGTCACCTCGTAAATTCCTGCTACGCCGCAGGTATTCTGGGCGGTCAGTGCGGTTATTGCGCTCATAGCGTAAACTCCGTTCATTATCATGGTTTTGATGTCCGCCTGTATTCCTGCTCCGCCGCTACAGTCGCTTCCTGCAATTGATAAAACTGTTTTCATAATATTATTTCCTTTGCTTTTTCTTTCAGTTCAGCCGCAGCAGCAGTTATATTTTCCGCTTTGAAAATTGCCGATACCACAGCCACTCCGTTTATATCTGCACCCTTTAATTCTGCAATATTTTCAAGACTTATACCGCCAATAGCCACCGCTGGGATCGACACCGAACGACAAACTTCATTAAGCTGCTTATTGGTTATCCTGATAGCATTTTTTTTCGTAGGGGACGGAAAAACTGCTCCTACTCCGATATAATCTGCACCCGATTCCTCGGCTTTTTTTGCCTGTTCAACAGTTTTAGCCGTTGCACCGATTATAAAATCCTTACCGGCGATTTTACGTATTTCTGAAACCGGTGTATCCTCTATTCCTACATGAACGCCGTCCGCTCCACTTTTTAATGCGGCTGCTGCATTATCGTTGATTATCAGAGGCACGTTATAACGTTCGCATATTTTTTTTATTTCAATCGCTTCTTTTATAAGCTCATCTTCATCAAGATTTTTTTCACGAAGCTGCAAAAGAGTAACTCCACCTTCAAGAGCCTGCTCCACCTGCTCATAAAAAGCCTGTTTATACTCGCCGCATCGGTCGGTAACTCCATATAAAAGCAGCATATCCTTATTGAATTTCATTAGCTTTCTCCTTCAGTATTTCAAAAAATTCGCCATTCATAGCTCCGCTCATTATACAGCCTCCAGCCGCTCCTGCTCTAATTACATCTGAAATATTATCGGTAGAAATACCGCCGATAGCATAGACCGGAACAGAAACGCTCCGACATACCTTTTTTAAAAAATCAAGACCTCGTCCCGGCAGACCCTTTTTGCAGTCGGTATCAAAAATATGTCCTGCGGTAATATAGGTGCAGCCAAGCTTCTGAGCATTTATGGCGTCCTCGGCTGAGTGACAGGAGGCTCCCAGAATTTTAAATTTTTTTCTGCAGTCAGCTGATATGCCTTCAAGAACGCTCAACGGCAGATGCAAAGAAGTATGGTGAAGCTTTTCAGCGGTATAAACAAAATTATGAAGAATACATTCAACGCCGCCGTTTTTGCATATCTCTATAACCTCTGCCGCAAGCTTTGTATATTCTTCCTCCGTCAAATCCTTTTCACGGAGAATTATTGCCCTTGGTTTTTCATCTGCAATTTTCCTGATACGCTCTAAAAAATCATTTTTGCAAAGCTTTCTATTTGTCACGCATAATATATCACACATAAAGATAATCATTCAGCACTGGCTGTAAGCCTTCGTCTGAAATATCCTGATACATTTTATCAAGACTTCGGCTGTCGTCTATTTCAAACTGCTCGTCGCCCGAATTGCCCTCCTGCTCCTTTCCATTGTACTTGCTTTCGTGGTCGCCGATGCCCGTTGAAACGCCAGCAGATACCTTTGTTGCGGCAATTTTCACAATACCGTTTCGAAATTCCGAGCTTTCACGGGAAGAAACGGTAATACCCACAAATGGCAGAAATATCCTGTATGCGCATATTATCTGACAAAGCTGTTTTTCATGAACATCAAGAGGATTTATTTTATCGTTATTGATTATGGGGCGAAGTCTTGGACATGACAGCGACATCTCAGCATGAGGATATTTCCGCTGCAAATAATAAACGTGAAGCGCACTTGCTAAAGCGTCCTTCCTGAAATCCGAAAGTCCTAAAAGTGCCGAAAAAGCCACTCCCCTCATGCCGCCCATCAATGCTCTTTCCTGTGCGTCAAATCGATAGGGCCATACACGTTTATGACCGAACAAATGAAGCTTTTCATATTTATCGGTATCGTAGGTCTCCTGAAATACCGTTACATAATCCGCTCCGCATTCATGAAGATACTTATATTCATCAGTATTGACTGGATAAATTTCCAGTCCTACCATACGAAAATATTTTCTTGCCAATTTACAGGCTTCGCCGATATATTCAACGCCGCTCTGTCCCCTGCTTTCACCGGTAAGGATAAGTATTTCCTCCATACCGCTGTCTGCTATCACCTTCATTTCATGTTCTATCTGCTCTGGTGTGAGCTTCATTCGATTAATATGATTATAACAGTTAAAGCCGCAGTAAACGCAGTAATTTTCACAGTAATTTGCAATATAAAGAGGGGTGAACATATAGACGGTATTGCCGAAATGCTTACTTGTTTCAAGCCTTGCCCTCTGAGCCATCTGTTCAAGAAACGGCTCAGCCGCCGGCGACAGTAAAGCCTTGAAATCCTCGATTGAGCAGTTCTCATGCTCTAATGCAGTCCTAACCTCCTTTGCGGTATATTTCGAGTAGTCGTAGGATTCCATCTGCGACATTACAAGACCGCAAATATCAGACTTTATCTGTTCCATGCCGTCAAGATATTCCATATGATTTTTTCTTGTGGAGGGGTCTGTCTCCAGCTTATGCTTTTTTTCAAGAGCCGCTGCCGACAGATGCTCTGAATCCACAAAAAACTGATTTTCCATTTATAACACCTCTCAATCCCGTAAAAATCCCGTAAGTGGGTCGGACGCTGCCGCTCCTCTTGTCAGAACTCTGCCAACTCCCGAAAGATAAGCCTTTCGTCCGGCTTCTATCGCCTGTCTGAACGCCGCAGCCATCATGGGCAGGTCGCCTGCGGTGGCAAGAGCGGTATTTGCCATTATAGCCGCCGCACCCATTTCCATTGCCTCGCAAGCTTGTGACGGTTTGCCGATCCCTGCGTCAACTATGATAGGAAGATCTATCTCATCAATAAGTATTTGTATAAATTCCTTTGTGGCAAGTCCCTTGTTAGAACCTATTGGAGACGCCAGCGGCATTACCGAAGCCGCTCCGGCATTGACCAGATCTCTTGCGGTATTCAGGTCGGGGTACATATATGGCATTACTACAAAGCCTTCCTTAGCAAGTATTTCCGTTGCCTTTATCGTTTCCTGATTATCCGGCAGCAAATATTTTGTATCTCTCATTATTTCAATTTTAACAAAATTTCCGCAGCCCAGTTCTCTTGCAAGTCTTGCTATCCTTACCGCTTCGTCGGCATTTCTTGCACCGCTTGTATTTGGAAGCAGCGTAACTCCTTTTGGTATAAAATCCAAAATATTTTCCTGTTCTTTTGTATTGGCACGTCTGACCGCAAGGGTAATTATCTCCGCTCCTGCGTCCCTTACTGCCGCTTCAATAAGCTTTAACGAATACTTTCCCGAACCTAAAATAAATCGGGAATTAAATTCATGTCCGCCGATTATAAGTTTATCATTTTCCATCTGATTGACCTTCTTTCGTTATTCTTCAATTCCTGCTAAAATACGCAGGATCACATGCGCCTGATGTGCTGCACATACCATAACACGAGACGATACAAGCCCGATACCATCATTTACATCGCTTATCCCGTCACCGCAAATAAAAAATTTGTCGGTTATCCTACGTGTTTTAATATTATCGGCGCTGTCAAATCCAGCCATTCCCGAAGCTGCTACAAGATATTTTTCCGGCATAGTTTCCAGTATCTTATTTACCAGCATAGCTTTTGATTCCGCATCGTCAAAGGCTTCGCATATAATATCAGCGTCTTTCAGAATTTCTCCAATATTGCCTTCATTAATACGCATTGTATGTGTTTCAAGCATTATATACGGCGCAATTTCTTTAAGATTTTCATACAAAGCGTCGGTTTTATAAATGCCTGTCTGACAAGCCTTATACTGCTGACGATGAAGATTGGTAATATCAACCCTATCAAAATCTATAAGAATAAGCTTCCCTATACCTGCTCTTGCAATGGCAATAGCAACGTTTGAGCCAAGTCCACCCAATCCGCACACCGCAACTGTTGCCGTAGAAAATTTTTTCTGGATCTCCCTTCCGTGCCGCTGCTCCAGAGCCGCCATCATATCTTTTTCAGAGGGTATCATATCAGCCCCCTCCCACAAAGCTAACCACTTCAACAACGTCGTTCTCAGCTAAAATCGTTTCGCCGTATTGTGCTTTGGGTACGATTTCACCGTTTCGCTCAACGGCAATACGCTTCGGATCAAAATCCGTTGATGAAATATATTCCTCAACAGTTTTGCCGGCAATGTCAATTTCTTTTCCGTTTACTTTAACCATTTCTACCTCCCAAAAAACGGGAACTACCCCTTTGGTAATTCCCGTAAAAATACATTTAAAATCATAAATTAAGTATTCCCTACGTTGGCATTATCCAAATCAGGTCGTCGGTCGAAGGTCATACCTTCCTCTCAGCCTGTAACACAAGCCCCCGATATTTATATTATACATCTTTTTTTATTGTATTTCAAGCTTTTTTCATTATCGGCTGTAAAATACATTTAATATGTAAAATAAATATTGACATAATTTATTTATTATGATAGAATTATAGAAAACGACATTTAAGAAGGTTGGATCAAATATGGGAAAAAAAGATATTGACTATATCTGGACAGGAAAAAAACGTACAATATTCGGATTACCGATTTCATTTACCAGATATTTTCTGACTGAAACAAAATTTATTACCCGAAAAGGTTTTCTGAGTATCGAAGAAGATGAACTTGATCTTTATACTGTTACTGATAAAAAGCTTGTACTTAAATTCAAACAGCGTATTTTTAAATGCGGAACGATTATAATGCATGTTATTGATACCGATACTCCTGTTAAAGAGGTGCAAAGTATTAAAAAACCACGGGAAGTGCTGGCACTATTAGATAAGCATATCAATATTCAAAGAGACCGCTACCGCACAAGGGGACGTGATCTTATCGGCGGCTCTTACGACCACTGCAAATTTGACGATAATGACGACAATAATAATGATGATTATGACAATAATTGATAACCTGAAGTAAAGAGGAAAACAATGCTTGATTTTATTATTGAAAAGACCACATGCTGGGAAAAGCTTCAGAATGAAACAAAGCCTATATATATTTATGGTATGGGCGACGGAGCAATGAAAATTATGTCCGTATTCAGAAAATACGGAATTAAAACCAAAGGCGTTTTTGCAAGCGATGATTTTGTTAGAGGACATTATTTTGCCGGATTTAAAGTATAGAGACTTTCAGAAGTAGAAGAGGCCGAAGATGATTTTGCCGTGGTACTTGCCTTTGCTGCCGGCTATAAACAGCTTGTGGACCGCATAAAAAATATAGGAAAAAAGCATACTCTTTATGTTCCCGATGTTCCGGTTTTCGGCAGCGGCCTTTTTACATACGATTATTG
>CAMWXM010000163.1 GCA_947178195.1 uncultured Ruminococcus sp. | reverse complement strand
TTATATTTTTGAAGTTCATTATAAATATCTAACACTTCTGTAGTTAACAATTTAGTACCTTTATTTGACTCTTTATCAATTATTTGAGTCAATTCTGATTCAACATCATCAGTCATAACTCCTTTTTTCTTCAGCCAAATATTTACTGTATTGATGTATGTAAAAAAATTTGAGAAAAAATAACCATTTGCTCTTTTGCTATAATAATCATAAATTTTACAATCACCGTATCTAAGACGATGCACAATACTATCAAATATGGTTTGTTGTGTTCCGGATGGTCCTACGGTTATAATTCTTATCGGTACGCATGCCTCTCTTATATACTTCTTATCTCTCTTTTCATAAATAGTGAACTGAATTTCCATATATGGTCTCATAATACCTTTAGGCGTTATTTGGTATTCAATTTCGGATTTGTTATCCCCTTTCCCCCGTGGACCATAATTTACACAAGGATAAAAACTTGCCCTTATCTCATGTTCACATTTAAAACTGTCATTTTTTAAATAAGAAGCTTGCATTTGTGTAGCCATTATAACTCGCTTCCCATCATTTTTTAACAAATCGGCACTTTCCGGATCTTTATATAGCGCTTCTAAATCTTTATTAAAATCCTTTATTTCTTCGTCCTGCTTAATATATTTAATAGGTTTTAATACTTTTGAAGTATCAAAGAACGGTTCATATTCTTTCTTACTTTTATCGGCGCCTTTATTGACAAAGTAAAATTGGTCCTCGGCTAATAACAATTCTTTATCCAATATTATCGATACACCAGATTCTTTTGCATAAGTAATCCACTGCGACAACAAATCCTCATCATTAGAAAAAGATATTGTATATACTCCGGCTTCTCTCTTAAAATCGTCAATGTTTAATGCCCCGTTAAATAATTGGTTAACCTTACTTAAATTTACACAAGCTGAGTTTGCCGCAGTATTTAGCTGCTTTTTTATGAAATCAATTCCTATAATATATTCTTCGGCATCATTAAGATACAGCAAATTGGTAGCACGGAATGTAGCATCTTTTAAAATATAATCCAACACTTCTGTAGATGTATAATGCGCAATACACTTTATATCTTTTGTATCTCCTACACTTATAGACGAGTACCCTTCTTTCACCAACGGATAATCAATAAACATAATTTTTTAACCTATAACGTAAATCTATTTTTTTATCTTTGAGTCACTTTTTAAATATTTAAATTCATCTTCAAAATATTCCTCAGCAAAATATTTGCTATTGCTAAAACAAGTATAGTTGATTGGAAATTTTTTTACTTTTTCATTTAAATCTTTTGCTAATTCTTTTGCATCCCCAGGTCTTATGGCACTATATATGGATAAACTTTTAGGCAAATTTTTTTCAGCTTTCAATATAGTGTCTATAACTTTTTTACAATCATTGTCATGGTGTAATAAGCATTGATTACCGTTCAAACTATAATCAATATATACATACGCATCTTTAAAATCTATTTCTTTTATTAGCCCGCAAAAACTCTCGCAATTTTCAAACTTCTTTACAGGCTTATCAAGATTGTTGTCAAACAAAATAAATGCACCTTTATCTTTACACGAAGAAGTTTCAATTGTATATAGTTCATATTCATAACCTTTTAGTTGATTATTGAATGCGCGATTAAAAAATGAAGGACACGAATCATCACCGACATTAAAAATATCCATCAAATCATCTATAAAAATCACTCTGTTTTTTTTCATACTTGACATTACACTTCCTTATTAAAATTTTTTAAATAGCTTAAATATTACTTTGAAAATTTTAGTTTTATCTCCATCCGAATCAGGATCATAATAACATTTGTATGAATTTTTATTCTTTTCCACTTCTTCTTCCGGATAATCGGCATGTTTTAGCGTCCATAATGTGAGATGCTGCTCTTTATCTTCAAAGACAAACGGCGGGATTTTTTCAGATTTTTCTAAGTTGGCAGCAACGTCTATTTGAGAAACATATTCGTTTTCAAATCTAATTTCGTCATCATTAACGATAACATTAAGCTTATGATTTTCAGTATTAGCATGTTTTAAGCAATTCAAAGCCAGCAAACACGTGATATAAATGAATGTGAGGTCGCCGCCCTTTACGTCATTCCACTTAGGCAAACAAAAATTTGCAGTCTTAGTGTTATCATGAAAGATTATAGTACACTCGGCAGGGTCCCTCTTTGCTCTTTCATATCGACTTAACTTATATCCTTCAACTTTCGTTGATTGACTGAAAAATTTATCGATATGTTTTACTATTTTATCAGCAGATACTCCCCATTGTTTTTTTACTTTGTCACAAATAAAGTTATCCTTGTCTTTAATCAGCTTCCTATAAAGCGACGATATTTGTTCGTCAGCAAGTAACTGAAGATAATGATCGTATTTTATATCATACTTTTTATCATTGTATTCTAAAACTTTATCCTCTAAATATGTTGCGCCGTTGTCGTGAGTGCTGGCTTTATTGCTTTGTAAAGATATGTACTTCAATTCAGCACGCCGCTTTTCGATTATCTCCTGCAAATCAGTATTTTTAAATATTTCAACAAACGTATTACGTAAAGTAAGCAAAATTTTAAGAGCAAACATATGTTGAGAATTATTACGATCAAATCCCCAAATTTGCAGATATATAGATTCGTCCGATATAATATTTTGATTGTTGCTTAATTCGTTCTTATGGTTATGGGTATTGCCACTTTTGTTTCTGTTTATACAATATCTTATTATAACCGAATCGTTTTTTGATTCGCCGTCAGTTTCGTTAATAAATTCATTTTTAAAAATTTTTACAGTCGGTATACCTGATGTCTTAAGCTTTATATATTCAGTACCCTCATAAAGCATTTCGTTTAAATTTGCAATATTATCTTCAAAAAAGATAGCCTGCGTCGTTTTTAAATTGCCGAATTTGCAGGCTTTTAAAATTGTTTCTCCAGCAGAAGGTTCCTTAGAAACATTCAAATACCTAAACCATTCTCTGTCTGCCCTTTTTCCATCATGAACAGAGTTGTTAAAAAAAGCGACCGCCTGCAATTCATCAAGGTGCATATTTTCAAATAATTTATTTATAGAATTGCTAAAATCCTGTTTCTCATTCTCAGGTTTTTCTGCATATTCGTATATTGCGCGAATAATGCCTGCGTATGCTGTGAAAATCCCTCTTTCTTCCTCACTAATCAAATCTTTATCTCTGTTTAATTTCCATATCTTTTTAAAATTATCAAACAAATATAAAGTATTTGCATTTGTTTTCTCACCGTCTAAAAACTCTAAAAGTTTTTCAAGATTTTTTTCTTTACAAAGAATATCGTTTAAAATAATATTATTTTCAAAATAAAGTTTACCTTTTACAGTCAGTTCACCATTTACATCAAAAAAATCGCACACATCATTCGGTGTGCTTTGGGGAGGCTCCTTAAAAAAACCGTTTTCATCATTTTTTAAAATTATATGTTCCAATAACAATGATTTTGTTGAATCACGCGAGAGAACAAGATTTTTTTTAATACCAATTAAAAGTGAATCTGTTACAAAAATACTACATTTTTCATAGTCATCTATAACTTTCAAATTGTCGCCGACTGTTGCAAAAGATATAAGTTTTTCAAGAACATCTTTTCTAATAATGTAATTAGCATTCATATCGGCAAGAGCTTTTACCAAAACTTTTATTAACATTAAGTCACTCTTGTCCACATTACTAATCGTATTATATTTCAAAAACAGTAAATCATTCAACTTTTCCATGCAGAACGAAAATGCGGCCTGCCTCGATCGTATATGATTTATAAAAAACGGGCGGGAAATAGCTTTTATGAAGGCGTTCCGCCAAACGTTTTTATTCAGCTTTTCATCACGTTTTAAAATTTCCTCACAAGCTTTGCCATCATAATAATCTTCCAGCATATCTTTTATTCCGCATGAATTGCTGTCATAGTCAAATTTTATATTATGTTTAGCGGACTTATTTTTATTTTCCCAACTAAAATATTCTTTCCCACTCATACGCTCATTAAGCAGATGAGATATATAAAACAAATATCTCTTTTCAAGCTTATTGAGATTTTCCTTACCAGTCTCGAAATTAATTTCTGTAATTTTGCTAAACATTTCGCTGTCAGACGGAATTTGTTTATGTTTGTCAATGATGTCATCACAAATTTCCGCAAGCCTATTAGTCGCGCAAACTTTTTCAACGGAGCGGTGCTCAATAGCCAACCGGCAAAGCGTGCACGCATCGTCAAAATTTCTCATATGGGAAATATTAACATTTACATAGCTAAAAAAGTTTTCTACATTTGTATTTGACATATAAAACTTTTGCGTATCTTCTGAACTTCTGTTAGTGAGCAAAATTGCAGAATTAAAAAGGCTTATTTCTCCTATCCTTCTTTTATTTAAATTATTTGCGGTCAAAGACATCAAAAGATTTTTTGCTCGTAAAAAATTAGTACCTGAATTAATTGAATCGTCAACATAATGAAACCTAATAGAATAAGGAATCCCGCCAGACTCGATGTTTTTCCAAGATGCCATAAAATCACTATATTTAGCTTTCAGATTCTCGCGGTACTCTTTGTCAACGTCAAAGTATATTATTCTGGCCTGCTCATTGAAAACCTTTTTATTTACCAAATAAACAAATAAAGAATTTGTCGAATGACGTGGAGCAATCAGATAATCAAATATCTGTACTGCATCTTTGTTTTCTTGCTTTTTGGGGGAAACTTTAGGACTTAAATCATCCAGCCATTTCTCTACTTCGCATTTTTCACCGTCAAGAAATTTTTCAGTAAAAAAGTAATATTGAAAATGGTTATCGTTTCTTACTATATGATTATAAACCATAAAGTTAGACAACCGCCAAACCCTTTCAAGATTTTTATATGTTTTTTTCTCCGGTAACGGTTCACCCCACTGCTTTATGCCTACTCGCAACATCGGTACAACTGAACCGCGGTTAACTCCAAATACAGGGGTTTCATCTATAAGACGCTTACCTTTATCATTTTTGTCCGGAAAACACATTATACAGTCCTCCGACAAAACATTATCAACTTTTATATCAACAAAATTGCGGACATCTTTTTTAACAAATTCAAATTTGCCAACATTAGGCCGTAAATACGTTTTATCATCGTTAAATTTAAAAAATCTTTCTTCCGCCGATATATGCCCACTTAAAGTTATCAAACACAAAAACTCATCGGCAACCGGAAGTATATTAATGTCTTTATCTTTTTTGGCTGAGAAAATTTCTTTTTTGAATTTTGCAACCATTTTATCCATAGTAGATAAAGTTGTGTTTATAGGAACAATATACACAAACAATGTGTTTTCAATATCAAATTCAATTTCTATGCCAACATCATCAAAAATCTTTATTACAGATTTTTGATCCTGATTTACTAATTTAAGCCTAGTAATTCTGCTTTTCGATGTTTTATTGTCCCCATCCATATACACTTCATATACGCAATAATCACCAACTAAGCCTTTATCTTTATTAATTTCGTTAAATTTATACTTTAACGACTGTAAAAACAGTTCCGAAAAATTTTCATACCCGATGAATAAAACTTTTTTAAAGCGTCTGTATTCTTTGCACTTCAAAACGCCGTTAATATACCTACAAGCAAGTTCCGCAAAGCCGTCGTTGTAATAATTATTGTGGAAAAGTAATTCAGCCTCAGTAAAATTATAAAAGTGCATTTTAGAACCTGCATGGGTATGACAGTTGCAGATTTTACAACCAAAAACAGATTCATCTTGCAAATCTGATTTAAGAGCGCTTTCAACTTTACTGACAAACGGCTCTTTGAGTTTATTATTTGACGGCATTTTTATTAAATCAAACGGAAAATTAATACTTTCTTTACTCATTCGTGCCTATTCTCCTGCTATATCACTTATTTCATCTTGTTGGGAAATACTGTCTATAATATGTATTATTGATGCAACTTCTTTAAACATCAGCCCGTTGACCATAGCTGTTTTCAGCATATTGTGTTTCACTTCCCCAATGCTATTCCCGGCGAATACAATATCGGTTACGTAATCTTGGTTATCCGATTTCAAGTATATCTGAATTTTACCTAACAAGAATTCTGCATTCTTGGTATAATAAGTAGCAATAAATTTTGCCGCTTCTAAAATTTGAAAATCCGAAAGATTCACAAATGCTATCGGCAAGATATCTTCATCCATAGAAGTAATTGCCCATAATAAAGTTCCCTTAATAATCTCTTCAAAATGTTTGTTGACAAAATTTTTTTCGTGTAAATCATCTAAATTGACACATATTAATGGCCTCTGATGGGAAACTTTACTATTTAATACTGTTTCACTTATATTTTTTGCTATAATGTTAATATTACTTTTTTTATTTTGTAAAGATTCAGTTTCATTAATCCCTTTTGACAGCTCTTTAGAAACGTCTACTAAAGCAAATTCATCTATTAATTCATTCTTTTGTTTTATACCACCTTTATCTCCGCTCGCTATACCGTTACCGTTAAACGAATGGTTTAAAGGAAGGAGAATACGGTAGCTTGTCCCTTGTAAATCTCTATTGACAGTGATTTTTTCATTAATTTCATTTACTTCTTTATCTATAACC
>CAMWXM010000162.1 GCA_947178195.1 uncultured Ruminococcus sp. | reverse complement strand
GCTTAAACCATGTCTTGTTTTAGCAGACGGCAATAAGACTCCAGAGCTGCCATTTGAAACAAGAGCTATTGTAAAGGGTGACGGTACTTCTGCTTCCATAGCGGCAGCGTCAATACTTGCTAAGGTGGCCAGAGACAGATATATGACGGAAATGGCAGAGAAATATCCTGAATACGGCTTTGAAAGGCATAAGGGATACGGCACAAAGCTTCACAGAGATAAAATTCTTGAATTCGGAGCATGTCCTTTGCACAGGCCGTCCTTTTTGAAAAAAATCTATGAGAAAAAATAACTACGGAAGAGATTGGGAGCTGAGAATTTGCGGTTATCTTGAAAAGCAGGGTATGAGTATTCTGGAAAGAAATTTTACCGTAAAGGGCGGGGAAACTGATATAATCGCCGCTGACGGAGATTACATATGCTTTGTAGAGGTCAAATTCAGAAGCGAAAGAGCAATGGACGCATATCAAAGCGTGGGCTATAAAAAACAGCGGAGAATAATTAAATCTGCTGAGAAATATTTATGTAAAACAGACTGCAGACTTCAGCCGAGATTTGATGTGATATTTATCTTTTTCGACGGAGATGATTTTAGTCTGGAATATATAAAAAACGCTTATGACGGTTCGACAAACTGAACTATTGCAAGCCATTGCAAACTATGTAGATTATTGCAAACTATAAATTATGCCGCAAAACGGCAGAATGGAGAGATATATGTTATATAAAAGCACGAGAAACAGTAATATCAGAGTCGAAAGCGCTGAGGCTATCACTCAGGGTATTTCGGAAGAGGGCGGTCTTTTTGTTCCTGAATCAATACCCGGACTTACCCTCGACGAGATAAAATATCTTGCGGATATGAGTTATTCATGCAGAGCGGCTTATGTTTTCAAGAAGTTTCTGACTGATTTTACAGACGCCGAGATACAATACTGCACCGACAGCGCATACAGCACAAAGAATTTTGAAACAGAAAGCATTGCGGAGATTTCACAGCTTTTTGACGGTACTTATATGCTGGAGCTGTGGCACGGTCCTACATGTGCATTCAAGGATATGGCGCTTCAGATACTTCCTTATTTTCTTACAACATCGGTAAAGAAAATAAACCTTGACAAGAAGATTGTTATTCTTGTTGCCACTTCGGGAGATACCGGAAAGGCTGCCCTTGAAGGATTTAAGGACGTCGAGGGAACTCAGATCTTAGTATTTTACCCTGAGGACGGCGTAAGCCCTATGCAGAAAAGGCAGATGACTACCCAGCTTGGTTCTAACGTGGGAGTATGCGCTTTAAAGGGCAACTTTGACGACTGTCAGAACGGTGTAAAAGCTATTTTTACCGACAAGGACATAAAGGCAAAAATGAGCGATGCAGGACTTATGTTTTCCAGCGCCAACTCTATCAACTGGGGCAGGCTTGTTCCTCAGATAGTTTATTATATCTCTTCCTATGCTTCTCTTGCCGAAAGCGGAGAAATTAATCTGGGAGATAAGATAAACGTAGTCGTTCCTACAGGTAATTTCGGAAATATCCTTGCCGCTTACTATGCTAAAAAAATGGGACTGCCGATAAATAAGCTTATCTGCGCTTCAAATATCAATAAGGTTCTTACAGACTTTATTGAAACGGGCGTTTACGACAGAAACAGAGATTTCTTTGCTACTTGTTCGCCGTCTATGGATATTCTTATTTCAAGTAATCTTGAAAGACTGCTCTATATCCTGACAGACCATAATGACGCTCAGATAAGAGAATGGTTTACAAGCCTTGCCCAGACCGGAAGATATGAAGTCACTGACGAGGTCAAGAAAGTTCTTAAAGAAGAATTTTATGGTGGTTACTGTGATGATGCACAGACAAAGGCTACTATTCATGACATCTATGAAAAATACTCCTATACATGCGACACACATACGGCGGTTGCAGTAAAAGTTTATGAGGACTATAAAAAGGAAACAGGCGATAATACAAAAACTCTGATAGCTTCAACGGCAAGCCCTTATAAATTCAGCGCAAGCGTTTTAGAAGCTGTCGAGGGTAAAAAATCAGACCTTGACGAATACGATATGGTAGACAGACTTGCTGAACTTTCAGATATTCCTGTTCCGGCAGCTCTTGCTGACCTGAAAAACCGTGAAAGAAGATTCACAGGCTCTATTGACAAATCAGAAATGAACAGCTTCGTTATGAAGGAACTCGGTCTTTAATAATGGCTCTTTATGCAATAGGCGATCTTCATCTTGCAATAAGCGTGAAAAACAAGAGTATGAATATTTTTGGCGGCTGGGAAAACTATATGGAGCTGCTTGAGGAAAACTGGAAGGCTCTTGTTTCGCCGGAAGATACGATAGTTCTTGCAGGAGATATTTCGTGGACTCTTAAAATGGAAAACGCTTACGAGGATTTTCAGTGGATCGAAAAAATGCCGGGAAGAAAAATTATTCTTAAAGGCAATCATGATTACTGGTGGACTTCAAAAAAGAAAATGGAGGATACACTGGCTTCATGGGGATTCGGAAGTATTTATATTCTGCATAATAATTGCTATGGGTATGAAAATTACGGTATCTGCGGTACGAGGGGCTGGGTCAATATGCCCGGAGAACCGGCAGATGCTAAGGTGCTTGCAAGAGAGGCGGGGAGGCTTGCCGCTTCCATTGAACAGGCATTGAAAGAAAATTTAAAGCCATTGATTTTTCTGCACTATCCTCCGGTTTACGGAAACAGCTGTAATTATGATATTCTTGATGTTATTTATAAGTATAACGCTGAAAGCTGCTGGTATGGTCATTTGCATGGGCAATCTATAAAAAATGCTGTAAATGGTCAGCGTGACGGTGTAAATTATCAATTAATATCTGGTGATTATTTACAATTTAAGCCGTTGAAAATCCTGTAAATTGTAGAAAATGTAGAAGTCAGATTTTTATGTGGAAAAATTATTTTTAATATGATATAATGAAAAAGGTATGCACCTAAATTTAATTGGAGGACTTGAAAAATGAGTTTAAAATCATCAACTAAGGTTGACGTTAATACAACAGAATTGGTTTTTACGGCGGACGCAGAAGCTTTTTCAGCGGCAGTTGAGGCCGCTTTTCAGAAGCAGAAAAAGCAAATCACTGTTCCGGGATTCAGAAAAGGTAAGGCTAGCAGAAAGCTTATTGAAAAATATTATGGCGAAGGCGTTTTCTATGATGAAGCTATAAATAGTCTCATCACTGGCGAGCTGGCTGACGCTATAAAGGAAGCTGAGCTGGATCTTGTTGATAATCCTAGAATAGAAGTCGTTTCGGCAGATATGGAAAACGGTGTTGAATACAAGGCTATCTGTATTACCAAGCCGGAGGTCACAATTGCCGAATATAAGGGCATTAAAGCTCCTAAAAAGGTAAAGGAAATCACTGAAGAGGACATAAACGAAGCTGTTGAACAGGTAAAGCAGAGAAATGCAAGAATAGTATCTGTTGACGACAGAGCATGCGAAATGAAGGACGAGGTCATTATCGACTTTGAAGGTTTTATTGATGGTGAAGCCTTTGAAGGCGGAAAGGCTGATGATTTCCCGCTCAAGCTGGGCAGCGGACAGTTTATTCCTGGTTTTGAAGATCAGGTCTGCGGTCATTCTATTAATGAAGAGTTTGAGATTAATGTTAAATTCCCAGAGGATTACCAGATGGAGGAATATGCAGGTAAGGACGCAGTATTCAAGGTAAAGATAAATGGTATCAATACTACTGAATATCCTGAATTTGACGACGAGCTTATCAAGGATACTACAGAATTTGACACCGTTGACGAATGGAAAGCCGATATAAGAACAAAGCTTGAAGAATCAGCTAAATCAAGAGCAGACAGCGAATTTGAAAATTATATCATTCAGAAGATAATAGATACTACTGAAGCTGTTATTCCTAAATGTATGTTCGATCATAGAATTGATGGACTTATTCAGAATTTTGAAGCAGGTCTTAAACGTCAGGGAATGAGCGTTGATATTTATCTTCAGTATACTGGCATGGATATGGATTCTTTCAGAGAAACATTCCAGGAAAGAGCGGAAAATGAAGTAAAGCTCAGACTTGCCCTTGAAAAGATTGCCGATAATGAAAATATTAATCCTACAGAAGAAGAAATCACCGAACGTCTTCAGGAAATGGCTGACGATAACAATATGTCTCTTGACGACCTCAGAGCAAGAATTCCTATGGACAGTTTTGTAACTGACATCAGAGTTATGAGGGCAGTTGAAATTGTTAAGGAAAATGCTGTTGTTGATAATACGATAGAAATTGATGATAAAGATAATGAGGAAGATCACGAATAAACTATAATTTGCGCTCCTTGTCATTCGTGTGTTTAGCGAATGATGAGGACTGCTTTGGAAAGTGAGAGAGAATATATATGAGTTTAGTGCCTTATGTTGTAGAACAAACAAGCCGTGGCGAGCGTTCTTATGATATTTTTTCAAGACTGCTCAACGATAGAATTATTATGCTTTCAGAAGATGTAAACGATACTACCGCAAGTCTTGTGGTGGCTCAGCTTCTTTATCTTGAGGGTCAGGATCCGGAAAAGGATATATGTCTTTATATTAACAGTCCGGGTGGCTCAGTTACCGCAGGTATGGCTATTTATGATACTATGCAGTATATTAAATGCGATGTTTCGACTATTTGTATCGGTCTTGCAGCGTCTATGGGAGCTTTTCTGCTTTCTTCGGGAGCAAAGGGAAAAAGACTTGCGCTTCCTAACAGTGAAATTATGATACACCAGCCGCTTATCTCAGGCGGACTTCAGGGGCAGGCTACTGATATTAAGATAAGAACAGATAACCTGCTTAAAACAAAAGAAAATTTAAACCGAATATTAAGTGAAAATACAGGTAAGCCTTATGAAGAGATATGCCGTGATACAGACCGTGATAATTTTATGACGGCAGCTGAAGCACAGGCTTACGGACTTGTTGATAAGGTTATCAGTCACAGATAAACAAAAGATGAGGAATACACCTTTCTGATGGGTTAAGGAGAAAATAAATGGCAGACAAACAAGCTAAATTCTGTAATTTCTGCGGAAAAAGCGAAGATATGGTTCAGAGCATCTTTACTGCTGGCAGCTCAAATATATGCGATGAATGTGTTGTATATTGTTATGAATTGCTTGCCGGACCTCTTAACAAAACAAAATCACGCAAACCAGACAACAGGAGCAGACATACGGAAAACACTACTATAAATCTTCTGACGCCGGCAGAGATAAAGGCCGTTCTTGATGAATATGTTATCGGTCAGGATAAGGCTAAAATAACTCTGGCAGTTTCGGTTTATAATCATTATAAGAGAATTATCAATCAGAGCGACGACAGCGATGATGTTGATATTCAGAAGAGTAATGTACTTCTTCTTGGACCTACGGGAGTCGGAAAAACCTTTCTGGCTTCAACTCTTGCAAAAATACTCGATGTTCCGTTTGCGATTGCAGATGCAACAACTATTACTGAAGCGGGATATGTAGGTGATGATGTTGAAAATGTTTTGCTGAGACTTATTCAGGCTGCTGATTTTGATATTGAAGCTGCTGAAAGAGGTATTATTTATATTGATGAAATTGATAAAATATCAAGAAAATCAGAGAATACCTCGCTTACGAGAGATGTAAGCGGTGAGGGAGTTCAGCAGGCTTTGCTTAAAATAATTGAAGGAACTGTTTCAAATGTTCCGCCTCAGGGCGGAAGAAAGCACCCTAATCAGGAGTTTATACAGATAAATACAAAAAATATCTTATTTATTTGTGGTGGCGCTTTTGACGGACTTGAAAAATCTATCCTTAAAAGAATTAATTCTTCGTCTCTTGGATTCGGCGGAGAAGTAAACTCTAAAAAGGAAATGACAAAAAATATTTTTCATAAGGTTATTTCACAGGATCTTGTTAAATTTGGTATCGTTCCTGAGCTTGTGGGACGTCTTCCGATCATTACCGTTTTGGATGAATTGGATGAAGATGCTCTTATTAAAATACTCACAGAACCAAAAAATGCTTTGCTTAAACAATATAAAAAATTGTTTGAATTTGATAAGATAAATCTTAAAATCGAAAAAGAAGCTCTTGTTGAAATCGCTCATAAGGCCATAGAACAAAAAACAGGCGCTCGTGGTCTTAGAGCTATAATTGAAGAAGTATTGATGGATTCAATGTTTAAGGCACCTTCTGATCCAGATATCTCGGCTATTACTATTACTGCCGCTTCGGTAAGAGGCGAACAACAACCTATACTCGAAATGAAAAGAAAAAGAAATCACCTGGAACAGGCAATTGAGGCAAGCTGAAATAATCCGCATAAAAATTTGTGCGGATTATTTCAAAAAAACTCTTGACAAAGGTCTTTATTTGTGATATAATATTTAAGTACTTGGTACTTAATGATAATGTATGTCGCGGTGTGGAGCAGCTAGGTAGCTCGTCGGGCTCATAACCCGAAGGTCGTTGGTTCAAATCCAGCCGCCGCAACCAAAAATCCTCGTAAATACGTTGTTTACGAGGATATTTTTTTGTTTGTATGAATCAAAATGTGATTTCATACCCTTACCGTACCCTTACGGAGTTTTGAGTTTATGGGTGTAAAGCTATTTTTTATGATGTGATTATGAGATGCTATATAGCAATATGCACAAATATTT
>CAMWXM010000161.1 GCA_947178195.1 uncultured Ruminococcus sp. | reverse complement strand
CGACCACTCTTTTAGCGGCAGCAGATGCCTCTGTTGGCGGAAAAACTGCTGTTGACACCCCCCTTGCAACTAATCTTATAGGATTATTCAATCAGCCTAAAAAGGTATATATTGACATTTCCGCATGGAAAACCCTGCCAAAAAGGCAAATTTCAAGCGGTCTTGCCGAGACTATAAAGCATGCTTGTATGGCAAGCAAAAAGCTTTTTGAATATTTAATGAACCATATGGACGAAATAATCGATATTGAAAAAAATGCCTGTGAATATATTGCTCATGAAAATTGCCGAATCAAATACGAAGTTGTAATGAAGGACGAACGTGAAAGCGGACTGAGGGAAATTCTCAATCTTGGTCATACTGTTGGAAGGGCAATTGAAACTGTAAGCGGATATAGACTGCTTCATGGCGAAGCGGTGTCAATAGGTCTGGCGGCAGAAGTAAAATTAGCACACAAAATGGGATATATGACAAAAGAACAGTGTGATGACGTAATTGAACTGCTGAAAAAAGCATGCCTTCCTACCGATATACCGGATTATATCGACAAGGCAAGTTTAATCAAGAAGCTTTATACTGATAAAAAAGTTAAAAATGATAAGCTTAGATTTGTTATTCAGAATGGTATAGGAAACATCGTTGAATTTGAAAACGGAGTTTTTGCTGCTGAAATCGAAGAAAAAACAATCAAAGAAATCATAGATAATATGTAATGACTGCATTGTTCATATAAAATTAACATTTTATTAAATTTATATCTATTTATTTTGACAATAAAATATGCTATAATTTAAAAAAGCAAAAAGCTGGAGATTTTCCGGCTTTTTTCTTCCGATATTGTTAATTAACAAAATAATCTGCTACAAAATATTTTTTTAAAAATTTAAAACAGGAGTAAACAAATGCAGTTCAGAAATTACGTAAGAAAAAGAACAATATGGTTAGAATGGCAAAAAGTACTGTTTCCGGAAACAAAAGAATTAATATATGCCGAAGTACAGTTAAAAAGATTTACCCAAAGCAGAATCTATAAAAATTCTGAAAATATTGATAATTGCAATTTTATTTTCAAGCACACAACGAATCCTGCAACGTTTTTTAAATATCTGAAATTATATTTTGAAAGCCGGAACGAGCTTACTGCTCTTGAACCGTATATTGATAAAACTGAGGTATTTTATCCGGAAGATTTATATCATGCTGTCAGCAAGCAATATCTGATAACTCAATTTTTACATAAATACGGTGATATTTACATTGAATTAAGCAAATCCAAAACTCACTGGGAGCATGAAAAATTATGGCATGAATTTTATCATTCATTAAAGGATTTTGATCACGAAATGAATCTCGATAATATAAATTATTATATGAACTTATATAACGTAAATATCATAAAATATAAATCATATAGCCCTGGTGTGTTTCAGGAAAATCCCCTGAAAAAATCAACCAAAAACCTTTTTTAAGATATATTACTCCCTATTTTGATATATGGAATTTGCTGTAAAACCAACTTAAAATTAAACATATAAAATTTTAATATCCTGCAGAGCTTTGTCACAATTGTAGAAAAATCATGAAATTACTGACATTTACGTGTTTTTGCCTTGACAATTCATGAAACAAAATATATAATTAACTAGTGACAATAAGAAATAATGGTTTTGACATAAGCAAAATCATGTTCTGGAGGAATATAATTGTGAGAGTTAATGTTGCAATCGAAGAACGCAGAAAAGCACAGACTTTCTTTTTAAGCAATTTAAGCGTTCAACCGAAAAGAGTATACTGCTTTTTTAAAAGAACTTTTGATATTATAAGTTCTTTGACAGCTCTTCTGGTATTGTTGCCGCTTATGCTTATAGTGTCGATTCTTATATTTTTACAGGATTTCCATAATCCTTTCTTTTCACAGATAAGGCTTACTAAAGACGGAAAAGAATTTAAAATGTATAAATTCAGGTCGATGTGTATTGATGCGGAAGAAAAGCTTGCGGAACTGAAAAGTCAGAATGAAATTGATGGTCCTGCTTTTAAAATGGAAAACGACCCCCGAATAACTAAGCTTGGAAGATTTTTAAGAAAAACTTCTATTGATGAGCTTCCTCAGCTTATTAATATTTTAAGCGGGTCAATGAGTGTTGTTGGACCTCGTCCGCCAATTCCTGATGAGGTTGAGGAATATACTCCTTATCAGCTTCAGCGTCTTTGCGTAAAAGGCGGTCTTACTTGTTACTGGCAGTGTTCGGGAAGAAGTAATGTAAATTTTGACGAATGGGTGAACATGGATATTCAGTACATAAAAGACAGATCGTTTACTACAGATACAAAAATCATCTTGAAAACTTTTAAAGCTGTAGTTACGGCTGATGGTGCAAAATAATTTTTTTACTTAAATCAATAACCGGTTGCTTATGGCAGTCGGTTATTTTCTTTTAAAGCAATGCCACAAACTTTTAAAAAAACTTTTTCAATATTATAACCTCTGATTTTAAACAAATCAGAGGTTATATTTTTTGTATAAATGCCGAATTATAACAAATATTATTATTAATTCAGCAATAAATATTATGGATGAAACAACAGACATAATAATATCGGTTTTTGTTATTACATCACCATCGCTGTTATAAAAATCATTGAATACTATTAAAGCCCGTGCGCCCTTGTATTCTATATGTTTTTTTCGTTTTTTCATTTCTCTGACAGTATCAAAAGTGATAGAATAATAATCGTTGTTGTCCACAGGCTGGTCTAATTTCACCTGTATATTTATATGATCTGGATAGCTACTGATATCAGAAATTGCTCGAATACGATCTGAAATATAGGTGATTTCACCCCAGGAGTGATTATCATAATAAAAATATTCAAATGTATATGTTATACCCCAGAACGTTTGAACTGCTGATAACATTAATAAACCCAATAATATTAAAATAGTCAAACCTGCTATACCTATTCTTTTTTTCATGTCAAATCGCCCTGCCTTAAAACGCTTATTTTTTATTTCATTATAACACACCTTTTATTGCGACAAATTCATTCTTTTCTTCATAATATAAAAATTAAGCTGTACTATTCTTTCATTTCAATTTCATGATTTTTTATTATCATTCTCACCGCACGGTAAAGATAAGGTTTAAGCTTCTGAATTTCAACTGGTTCTTTATAAAGAATAGAAGAATAAATAGTGGAGCTTACAAGTTCTACTATTATAAAGAGCATCATTTCAGGATCATCAAAAACCATTGGTGCATTTTCAATAAGCATTTTTTCATATACATATTTAAAGCTTATTTCGTCCTCGCCATCACTGTCGCTTTCAAGAGATGTGACAGCGCTTTTAAAGATTCCCCAACTCAGATTTTTAGATATGAACTGCAAAAGTCGTGGATTTTTACTGAGCTGATTTATTATATTATCTATAATAAAAATAATCCTGTCCTCAAATTCAAGCTTGTCTTTTCCGTTTTCATTCAAAGCGTCCAGAGCCTTTTTAAAAATAAGACTTGACTGATGAGAAACAAGCTTATTTTTCAAATCATACTTGTCCTTAAAATAAAGATAAAATGTTCCTTTTGCGACCCCTGCTTTTTCTACAATTTCGGATATAGAGGTTTTGCTGACACCTTTATCAGTAAAAATCGAAAAGGCAGTGCTTAAAATAGACTCCCTTTTTATTTTTTTGTTCATATCGAGCTTTCCCATTGATTTCACCACCTTAGTTACATTATATTATAATAACTTAAAAATGTCAACTCCACAAAATGACTAACAGTCATTTTGTGGAGTTGCTTGTTTCTTGTATACCTTTCACAAAAATATGACTTTTGGTCATTTTTGCATCCAAAAGCTATTGACTTTATAAAGAAGCAGTAGTATAATAAATTTGCAAACCAAAAATGACTATTAGTCATATTCGAAAGGCTGTGATTCTTTGATAAAATTTGGCAAATGGGTGGTAAAGCATAGACTCGTAATTCTTATACTAAGTCTTTTATTGCTTATACCATCCCTGATCGGAATGATAGGAACAAGAATAAACTATGACATTTTGTCATACTTACCCGGCGACATTGAAACAATGAAGGGTCAGGACGTTCTTCTGGACGAATTTGGCAAAGGCGGATTTTCAATGGTAATGATTTCCGGAATGTCCGATAAGGACGTTGCTAAAACCAAAAAGCAAATTGAAGAGATCGACCATGTTGCAGACGTAGTCTGGTATGATACTCTTGCGGATATAAGCATTCCAAAGGAAATTCTTCCAGATAAAATTTATGATTTCTTCAATTCTGATGACTCTACATTAATGGCGGTATTTTTTGACGATACCACCTCATCCGACGAAACCATGAACGCTATTGAAGAAATGAGAACCATTTCTGAAAAGCAATGCTTTATAAGCGGTATGTCGGCGGTAGTCCTGGATATAAAAAATCTTTCCAATCAGGAATCTGTAATGTATGTTATAATTGCGGTAATTCTTATCAGTATTATTCTTATGATAACCATGGATTCCTTTCTTATTCCCGTATTTTTTATGCTCAGTATCGGAATGGCGATATTGTATAATTTAGGCACAAACTTTATTCAAGGTGAGATTTCATTTATAACTCAGGCTCTGACAGCGGTTTTACAACTTGGTGTTACAATGGACTATTCTATTTTCCTGTGGCACAGCTATGAAGAAAATCAGTTACGTTTCCCAGGAGACAAAAATCGTGCAATGGCACATGCGATCTCAAATACGATTTCTTCTGTTGTGGGCAGCTCGGTCACGACTATCGCAGGCTTTTTAGCAATGTGCTTTATGAGCTTTACCTTAGGATTAGACCTGGGAATTGTAATGGCAAAGGGAGTTGTATTCGGAGTTATCGGCTGTGTAACGATTCTGCCATCGTTTATACTTATTTTTGATCAAGCAATTGAAAAAACAAAGCATAGGGATATACTTCCGGCTATGAAAAAGCTGTCGGCTTTTGTAGTAAAAAAATCATGGATGTTTTTTATAGTATTCTTAGTTGTTCTGGTTCCCGCTCTTTACGGCTATACTCACTATGACGTATATTATAATCTTGACTCTACTCTGCCCAGAGACCTGGACAGTATTGTTGCCAACTCAAAGCTTTCGGAAGAATTTAACATGAATTCTACCCATATGCTTCTTGCAGATTCCAAATTATCTGCAAAGGAAGTTGACAATATGCTTAAAGAAATGAATAATGTTGACGGCGTAAGCTTTTCACTGGGCTTCAACTCACTTGTAGGACCGTCTATTCCGGAAGAGATAATTCCCGAATCGGTTTCATCAATTCTGAAGAGTGATAACTGGCAGCTTATTCTGATAGGTTCGGAATACAAAACCGCTTCGGACAAGGTAAACGCTCAGATAGAAAGTCTTAATAATATTGTTAAAAAATATGATGCTGACGGAATGCTCATAGGCGAAGCACCTGCCACAAAGGATCTTATCGACATAACTGACAACGATTTTAAAACGGTAAGCGTTGTCTCTATCGGAGTCATATTCTTAATAATTCTTTGCGTGTTAAAATCTATTTCTTTACCGGTCATTCTGGTAGCAGTGGTAGAATTTGCAATATTTATAAATATGGGTATACCGGCTTATACCGGAACATCGCTTCCGTTTATCGCCTCTATCGTTATCGGTACTATTCAGCTTGGCGCAACTATAGATTACGCAATTCTCATGACCACACGATATAAAAAAGAAAGACGAAAAGGCGTATCTAAAACGCAGGCTGTTGAAATCGCCCTTTCCTCATCAATCAAATCTATTATTGTAAGCGCATTGGGATTTTTTGCTGCTACCTTCGGCGTTGGAGTATATTCAAGCATAGACATGATTTCCTCCCTTTGCAATCTTATGGCAAGAGGAGCTATCATAAGTATGCTGACGGTAATATTTGTACTTCCATCAATGCTCATGCTTTTTGATAAAATAATATGCAAAACAACAATTGGTATTAAAGAGAAACAAATTAATAATTAATGCCGTATTTTACGGCGGACAGGAGAAAGTTATGAATAAATTAAACAGAGTTCTTGCAGGAATAACAGCCGTTTTAATGACGGCAGTCAGTACGGGAATTTATGTTTCCGCTGCTGAAAGCTCAAATTATAAAGATGAAACAGTTTACATCGTAGCCGACCCTGACGGTTCGGCAAGCAAAATAATAGTAAGCGATTGGCTGAAAAATAACGGCAATTCGGACAGCGTAGAAGATATTTCCGAATTAGAGGATATAGAAAACGTCAAAGGCGACGAAACATTCACAAAAGACGGTGGAAAGGTTTCCTGGGCTGCTGCCGGAGAGGATATATATTATAAGGGAACAAGCAAGAAGGAGCTTCCTGTAAGCGTTAAGGTCACTTATTATCTGGACGGCTCAGAGATAACTCCCGAAAATCTGAAGGGTAAAAGCGGCAAGGTTAAAATCAGATATGACTACACCAACAACAGCAAAAAAACGGTAAAAATAAACGGCAAAAACCGTGACATATATACGCCATTTGTAATGCTCAGCGCACTTGTTCTTGATAGTCAGAAATTCAGCAATATAGAGGTCACAAACGGAAAAACCATATCTGACGGAGAAAAAATATTCATTGCCGGAACTGCTCTCCCGGGATTTGCCGAAAGTCTGAATCTTAAAAACAAAAAGGATATAGATATAGAAATACCGTATTATTTTGTAGTGACAGCCTACGATGAAGATTATGATCAGGGAACTTGCTTTACTGTTG
>CAMWXM010000160.1 GCA_947178195.1 uncultured Ruminococcus sp. | reverse complement strand
TGGTAGTGATACCGTATCGGTTCGACCCCGATCAGCGGCACCAAAAATGCCCAAAAATAAGCAAAAATTGCTCATTTTTGGGCATTTTCATATTTCAAAATTCTCGCATTTTTTCTCGCATTATTTTGATTATCTCAAAAAAAGTGCGTAACTACCACTGGATTTTAAATCATGTAAGTTATTGTTTACTTTTTGGGTTTATAAAGGTTTCAGAGCTTCCTCTACCAACTTCGCCGTTTTCAAATGTTCCCAATTTTCAAAGTGAGAATAAATTTTTTCTGTAGTATTTATACTTGAATGTCCAAGCCATTTCTGTACATCTTCCATTCTCGCACCTTGATGTCGCAACAACGTTGCACAACTGTGCCTTAGATCCTGAAATCTAATAATCCTCAGTGCAGAATCTTTTAAAATCCTATGAAAGTTTTGAGTAATGTAGCCAGGTTTTATTAGTTCCCCAAATTGATTTACATATATATAATCTGCATAATCTGTACAATATTTATTACCATAATCAAATTTGTTTTGTTCCTGGACTTCTTTTAAATTTAATAGGTATATTTCTATAACAGGAATCAGCGGCAGTGTTCTTATACTCTTTTTAGTTTTTGCTCTATCTTTACCTTCTCTTATAAGCTTCCCATTAGTGGAATACTCGGTTACAGTATGCCTTATAGAAATTGTCTTATAAGCAAAATCGATTGCTGTCCATTTTAACCCTACAATTTCGCTTCTCCTTAACCCGTAATACGTAGCCATTAAAACGGCAAATTCAATTCGTTTACCTCTTACATATTCAAAAAGTTTTATAAGTTCTTCTTTATTATAATACTGCCCAATAAATTCTTTAACTTTGGGCAATCTTACTTTTTCCGCGATATTGAATGCAACTAAATCATTTTCAAATGCAAATTTTAATGCTTGATGAATGATTGCATGATAATGTTTTACAGTGTTAGCTTTTACATCACTAAGACAATATGAATAAAACGATGATAAATCCATAGCTGTTATTTTTGTAAGTTTAATCTTTAAATTATTAAAATATGGTTTTATTCGTTTTACAACATTATATTGATACGCACTATATGTTGAGCTTTCAATATTATTTGCAATCACCTCCAACCATTTCTCCATATAATCGCCGAATAAAGTTTTATCATCATGATTTAATAGAAACTTTTGAAATCTATCTTTAATTATGTAATTGCTATTAGTTGATAATAATCTAAGCTCAACGGCTAATTGTTCACGATATTCTTCACAAATTAATTCTGCTTTCTTTTTGTTTTCATAAGTCTTTACACCTGTAGCCCGCCAAATCTCTTTTCTTTTTCCATTCGCCTTTTTATATGTTAATATAGCATAATAGTAGCCTTTTTTAGTTTGCAATCTTCCTTTTACCATAGTAATTCTCCTATTACAATTATTTAATATAAATTATAGACAAAGAAAAACAGGGCTTGACAATGTCAAGCCCTGTTTTTCTTTTTACAATTAGCAATCCTTTATACAGTACTAGCGGTTTAAATTTTAACCGACTATTTATTAAGTTCAGCTTCAAGCTTTTTTATTTCTTCCAAGCTATTTAGCCAATTAGCAAACTGTATCATACTCTTGACTATGCAGAAAAGTTTAAGACAGTCAGTCTTGTTTATATTCCTTGTAAAAATTCCGTGCAACACACGGTTTCGACAAATGAATTTTGGCTCTTCGTCCGTTTCGGCAGACACTGCATAAATGTTATCTTTCAAAAATTGGTTGAGATTGCTTTCAAACTCCTCGAAGTATTTTTTATAACCAGATAAATCTTTAATTTGGCTTTCGTCTAATGCCTTTTTGATATGAAAAACGCTTTCACCATCAAATTTAGAAATTCTGCGTTCCAAAAACTCAATCAATGGAAAAAGCCCGCAAACACAGGAATAATACTGTCCACCCTTGTAGTTATTTATCGCTTCGTTGAAATATCTACCACCAAAGTTTATGTTCCCGAAGTGCCTATCAAAATATTTATCGAACCAATAAGTAAACTGCTCGTTGGTATCAGTTGATTCAATGGCAACCGAAAAGAAAGTAAATGTCTGCAACCAAATAAACCAACCGTCCTGCTGATATTTTAAGTTTGATTCCGCAATCGTGCCGTTTATTACTGTTCCGTCAGCAATCAGGGAATGGTAAACGAGCAGATTTTTTTTGAATGTTGTTATATTCTCTTCCGTTGGATATTCGTCTAAAATTTTCTTATCAGCGCTTAGCTTTTCTGCAAGCTGATTTGCGCTCTCAAAATATTGTAGCGAATCAAAAATCGGAGGATATTCGTAAAGTTCAATTTTCATTTTAGTACCATTGTGTTATACAATAACTATCCTTTAATTTCTAAAATATGTAATCTGTTTTCCAACAAAAGTTTATGAATTAAATTTTTACCCTGCTCTTTATTTGTAAGAGATTTGCCGTATACACTGATTAGTTTATAAACAGCATCGTAATTTTCAAAACCATTTGAATAATAAAAGGTCAAACTTACATTACTATTTTTGTAAAGGTCATAATAGTCAAAAATACTTTGAAAATATGAATAGTCCGCTTCGCTTAAAGAGTGTCCATAAAACTTAATTGCAAGCTCTTTTCCGTCGTTCTGAGGTAAGGCCGTTATATATTTATCGGAATTAAGCATTTTGCGATAAGTTTTACTAAACAACCGCAATTCGGAACTTGCGCCTTGCGATTGTATTAGATTATCATCAATCCCGAATATTATGTTCGATTTATCACAACCATTCGCACAAACACTGTTACACAGCTTACCGTGAACATTGTTATAATAACACGGACTTTCGACTTCCAAAATGTCAAATAGCGCAGTATAATTGAAATTGAGAATAAATACATCGTTTAAGTTATCAAAAACATCAATCAGATACTTTTTACTCCCAATAGTTATTAAATCATCTATTTTATAAAATTTATAGTGCGCAAATCCCGTAAGGCGCGCGAGCAAATTAACGGCTTTAATTATGTATTCTTCATTCCGCTCGTTTTCGTCGTGAGGATTTATAATTTGATTTTTGAGATATTTACAAAACCTCTGCTCTAAATTATTTAATTGCTCTAATAAATGAACTAATAGACTTTGTTCTACTTCATCTTCAAGCAGAAACTTTAAACGTCCATAAAACCGCATACAATATTTTAACAAAAATAATTCTATGGGGTAGCTCTCTATTCCGGGAATTATTTCATTGGGCTTCTGATTTGAGTTTGCATATTTATATGCGATTCTCCATAATTGAGTACCGCCATATGATTTTCGTATAAAAATGGAGAATAGCACGTCTTTTATTATAGTTTCAATATCGCACCACTTATAGTCATCTATCCCATTGATTTCATAGTAGTCAAGTAATAAGTTCTCCCAAAAGCCTGAAGCGCCAGCTTGTAATTGTTTTATACCAAACGGTTCGGCTATTGTGTCAAGAATACAGCAGCGAAAAAAATCTTTATATGTTGAAGCCAACCCACAATGAGCATCAAATCCGTTCCCCAAAATAAGCAATTGTGATGAGTCCATATATTCCTCCTTTTGCAACATCAAAAATTATAAATCAATTTAAAATTTTAGTCAAGATTTGAATGTGCACAAGATAGAGAAGAGGTGAGTAATACGTCTTTTGCTTTTTTTGGCTTTTTCCATCGGAAAAGCACCGCACTACACTCTTATAATATAATAATTTACTTATTGTAAACCACCTAATTTGTTTTACCTTCTTTATTCCAATTTCATTCAAAGTATACAACTCAGCAATACTTAACCTATTAAAGCAAATTCTTATCGCTTAAATTTCTTCGCAAAAATACAGAATAAGGTTCTACCATGCAAGGCGCTCTTTCCTAATCCTTTTTAAGCGCACTCGTAGCAGTAAGTAGTTTCGCCCATAGTATAAAAGTAAACCTTTCCGCAATCACGGCAATCCCTTGCATTTTATGTTTGCATATAAATTCTTTGACCGTAATACAATCTTTTACATTGTATAGGCATATGGATAAGTTTGTAGAGTTTTTCTTTGAAATTATTTGCAATAAAGTGACCGTCCTGCAGGACGGTCACTAAACCTTTGATTTTTAGATTTTTAGAACTTCATGAATTGCTTCTCTGATTTTATAAATTCTTGATTCGAGAAATTGAGGGTTATCTTTAAACCACTTCGCGTTAAGCGGTGAAGGATGCGGCAATACATATGCTGGTTTGCCGTTTATTGTGTTATCTTTAAAAATCAACGATGTAAAATCATGTTTTGGAAAAAAGAAATCAGCCGATTTGCCTCCAAGCAAGATGAATATCTCATTATTTACACAGTCGATTTCTTTTAACAGCCACTTCCTGGCACACATTTTAGGTGGAAGCCTATCTCCACCATTGGACGATTTTCCGGGATAACAATGTGCAATTGCTGCAATATAAAAATTGTCAGGATTATAAAATGTTTCATCGGAAATGCAATACCATTCATTTCGAAGTTTTCTTCCGCTTGCGTCATCGAACGGCTTGAGTGTTTTATGGACATTCTGTGACGGTGCTTGGCTTATTTGCATAATTTTTGAATTTGGATTGCCCATAATTATCGGGTGAGGCTCAAATCCAAATTTCCCCTCACATAAGCGGCATTTTAAAATCTCCTCTTTAAGCTCGTTAAACATTTAATTCCTCCGCAATTAAATCAATTATTTGTTCTTTTGTTTTAGCAACAATATCGACAGAAAAATCAACCATTAAATTTTTTTTCATCCTATGCTCATTTTCGCCATGAATTTCTATATTGCTTGACTCATACAGGATTACCTTTTTGCCTAAACTACAAGCAAGACCAATTAACGCTGCTGTTCCCGAATTTAATTCAACCTCATCACCCGAGCAGACAAAAATATCTGAATTAAGCATACTTTGTATATCTGCCTTCCCAGAATTTTCATTATAGTTAGAAAATCTTTTGGCTATTGTAGACTTAAACCCAAGGTTCGATAGTTTATTTTGAATCCATTCCGCATTCTCTTTTTGATATTCGTATTTTCCTCCACCAAAATCCAAAAAAACATCAAATTCCTTTTCTTGCTTCAAGGTGTAGGGCTCATGATATACACTAAGTACCCCCTTTATTTTGTCAGCAGCTAGAGCAAATGCTTGGTTTTGACTTTGAATTAAGGAGTCCTTAAATTTAGGGTGAGGCACTATATCGTACTTATGTAGATAGTCGGTAGCCATAAAGGAAATTACTGGGTCGAAATTGAACTCGGCATTATTTGTTGCATACCAAATAAAATCTGTATTGATGATAAATATTGGCACACCTTTACCGAAAGCATAGCCTATTTCAAACGAAATCCCCTCATCTTTACAAATACCGTCATACAAAACGGCCAGCAAAGACAATTCCTCTGAGTCTAGTCTTTCAATATCGGCATCGTAAACCATCTTTGTTCGGTCTGCGCCCGAAAGTTCATTTTCATTTGAATCTCTAAACGGTACAAATGTCTTGCAGCCTATACGCGACAGGAGAGCTTCCTCCAGATACTCCGCCTGCAATTTGTCATTGTAGTTGTACAGTTTAGTGCAAATATAAACCATTTTATTTTTTAAATCGTCAACCAAATTAAAATACCCCTTTATTGGTTAGGATTTTATCAATATCGTCTACGACATCTTGCAAATTCATCATTCCATCAATTTTAATTAACTCACCTAAATCTACATATTTCAAATATGCCTGCCTTATTTTCTGCAAATGTTCAAAAGAATAGTTAATGTTAAATTTAGCCACGGTATTTCTTTTTATTGATTCTTCGGCTGTTATATCAATGTATAAAGCAATATCACTTGGAGGCACATTTTTGTTTAATTCTCTTATCCAACTCCCGTCAAGCCCTTCCGCTTCTCTATAAACAATGGCAGAGTGCAAATACCTATCGAAAATTATTATGCCGTCAAATTTATTATCGCGGTTAAGCTCCTCTATTCTGATTTGTCTATCGGAAGCAAACAAAAAAGACTTTGAAATAGGCGAAAGTCCTCCATTCTTAATGCTTGACTTAATCAAAGTACCAACACTAGTAGTTAATTCTTTTGATATAGCGACTTTTTTGCCTTCTGCTTCCAACTTATTAATTAAAATTTGAGCTATGGTTGTCTTGCCCGCATTGTCAATACCTTCCAAAGCAATTATCATTAAATATTCTCCCTATCAATTTACGAACATTATATAACACTGAATCAGAAGGACACGAAATTAAAATGTCGTAAACTGTATTTTGTTTAGGTATATCAATTTCTCTCAGAAAATCAACTTTCTGAAAGTATAACACTTATTAACGTAATCGTCAATATAAAATTTGAACAATAGTAAAAAGAGATGGCAATACGGCTTTTGTATTTTCTTTTTAGCTTTTCCACTCGAAAAAACACCCCACCATGCTCTTATAATATAAAAGTAGTTTACTTAATGTAAACTACTTTATTTGTTTTTCCTTTCTTCCAATTATAATGTAGACATATCAACTCGACAAGATTTCACCGCACCAAAGCAATTTCTTATCGGTTAAATTTTCTCGCATTTTTCTCGCAAAAAAGCAGAACCATGTTCATAATAGTATACAACAGCACACCACTATACCCAAAATAATAATGGATTTTGCCCAAAAAAACTCTAAAATACCATTAAAATCGGTCAAACCCACTAAACAACACAATATCTAGAAATACTCAAAATCCCGTGGTAGTGATACCGTATCGGTTCGACCCCGATCACCGGCACC
>CAMWXM010000159.1 GCA_947178195.1 uncultured Ruminococcus sp. | reverse complement strand
GAGATGTTTATAAGAGACACTTATTTACATTAATATTTGCTAATGCCACAATCAAATAGTCATTATTTTTATAATCATCCATATAAAGCTCTTTTGTATGGATTTCTTTTTCTCCATTACGTGCATTGTAAAATTCATTTGAAACTATATATACATCTTCTCCTTTTTCAATCATTTTATAACTACCAACATAGTTTTTAATTGTAAATCCATAATCCGGTGCAATCATAATAATCCTCCAAAATTTTTAATGTCATACAAAAGTCATATTTACAATATGACTTTTTCGTCTTATAATATAATTATACCAAATTTATAACTCGAGTTCAAGATTGGTAAATATTATAATTGGAGTGTATTTAAATGACAAAAGAAGAAAAAAAGTTAAACTGGAGAAACCAAAAGTTGTTAAACTGGTCAGACCTCGCAATAGAAGGTAAAAAAGGCTTTGAACTTCTAATGTGCAAGAATGATAGTGAATGTCATTATCATACTGCTAAATCACATATTGAGCTTGAACAGATTGCTGTTACGATATGGCTTGATGGAAAACTTAATTATACTTTTTCTTCCATTAATAACAAGGACTGTGCTATTTATGCCATAATTAAGAATGAAAACAAATTACTGCTTATGGATAATAACAGTGAAATCCATTCCTATGGATTTGAAAAAGATGAATCGAATTTTCATGAAACAGCAATGATTATATACTCTTTCGATTGTGAAACAAACATAATCCTTGCATCAAACAAATCAACTAAACTTGAACGTCTTACCACTTTTGGTGACATTAACAGTGAAACAACGGATCAGTTTATATTGAATCTCATAAAAAATAAAACTGAAGGCGAGGTGAAGGATTCAGATGAAATCAGTACCAAATCAGGATTTGATGCAGAATCTTTTGAATGATTTTGATAAGAATTTTAAAGACCTTAAACCTTTAGACACAGAGAAATTACATAAAAAACACCAATGGCAGTATCATCGTAAAAAACGAAGGAAAAACCTGAAAAAGAATACTAAGGACTTTGAAAGTACTATTGTATTTCCAGAATTTAATAATAAGGACAAAAGTCATGATTATTCACATGAAGAGTGTTATGATGAAAATTTCCTTGATAAGCTTTTATCAAGCGTTTCATCAAAACATACATATGATGAATATTCATCTCAATATGATTTGCAGTCTGCTATTGAAAGCAGACTGCAAGAGAACAATAGTAGTGAAAAAAATCATGATAATTTGTTTAAGCAACAGTCTAACATCACAAGGGAAGCAGTTAAAACGGCAAGACCTAATAAAACAACTAAAGGTTTACCGCCACTTAACAAATGCAGTAAAAATTTGCTTGATAAAGTAAGAATAATTAATATGAATGGTAAATTGTACTTTTTCAATGGAAAGTGCTATGATCCGGCAGGAAAGTATGATATAGCTAAATTATATCGTAAAAAAGTTGATGATAATCTTGGTGAATCAGCTACAATGCATAACATTTTCCAATTATGGGATTTCCTGTTATCGGATCCATCAATTTGTGTGGAAGACATGGATTATAATTTACATATTGCTGTATTAAATAATGGTATTTATGATGTTGAAAAGCAACAGATATTTCGTCACACATCGGATATTATGGCATTTTCTTATATAGATGCTGATTTTGTAGACGATCCATATTGTCCTTATTTTGATAAATTTTTAAAGAATGTTTTCAGAAATGATCCTGTTTTAATTGAAAGAATGTGGCAGATTCTTGGATACCTTTTCATGCAGACAAATGAAGCAAAATCCTTTTTTCTTATGGGAGAAGCTCCTGATAGTGGTAAAAGTTTATTAGGTAATTTTATTCAAAGTTTATATCCTAAGCAATACGTGAGTAATGTTCCACTACATGACTTTAATACAAGATTCGGTCCAGTTCGTCTTGTTGGGTCTGCGATTAATATCTCTCTTGATTTACCGACAACTAAGCTTAAAGATTCAGCAGTATCAAAAATTAAAATGCTTACTGGCGGTGACTATATTAATGTGGAAGAAAAATGTGAACCGATATTTAAATACAGAAACAGGGCAAAATTGCTTTTTGCTTCTAATTCTCCGATAAGCCTATATGAAGAAGATGACGCTTTCTGGAACAGATTGGTATACATTCCATTTGACGTGTCCGTACCCCCTGAAAAGCAGGATCGCACTCTTTTCGAAAAATTTATGAGTGAGAAAGATGCAATTGTCAGTAAGGCATTAATACATGCTCGAACTCTTATAAAAAATGATTTTATCTTTCCATCTACTTCAGAAATTGACGCACGGATAAAACAATGGAAAGCGCAAGATATTCCCTCTATCGAGTACTTTCTGGAAAATCGCTGTATTATTAATTCTGAATGCAAGGGAGAACTGGTTGCTAAACTTTACTATGCATATGAACAGTACTGTCAATACGAAGATTACGCTCCAAGAAGTCGAATTGAATTCAAGAAGTACCTTGAGAAAAATATAGGCTTAAAACACTTTAAAATGCGTGACGGGGGAGAGAACCCTCAGTCAGCTTTTAAAGGTATAAAGCTTATATCTTCTAATTTTAATAACCATTAATATTATTTTTTATAACGAAAATTTAATATTTGAAATTATATATAATACATATAAAGGAGGAAACGATAGTGTCTAAAATGAACACTATTAACGAAACCGCCAAACTCTGCAAAGAGCATCAAATAGGCATAAGCCGCAATCACATCAGATATCTTGCCACAAACGGACTTATTCCATCCGTTAAAATCGGAAACAAGATTCTTATCAACTGGGAGCAGCTTATCAATTATCTTGATACTAATACTCTTAATACACAGCAGGATTGCAGTGGTATTCGTAAAATTACAGCTTAATGGCTGTTAAATGAGGCGCTTGAAGGAGCGCCTCATAATATTACTGACAAGAGGTGTTTATATGGCAACAGTGAAAAAACATATTTCAAAGAACGGAAAAGTCACATATTACATTCGCTGTTATGACGGTTATGACCGTAACGGTAAACAAATCGAGCGTTCTATAACGTGGAAACCATCGGATAATATGACCCCAAAGCAAATTGAAAAGGAACTTAAACGGCAGGTTATTCTTTTTGAAGAAAGTGTAAAAAACGGTTCGTGCTTTGACAGCAGCACAAGGTTTGCCGACTACTCTGAAACATGGCTTGAAAACAATAAACCACCGCAGCTTGCTCCTAAAACCTATGAACGCTATAAATCACTGCTGAAAAATATTAATCAGGCAATAGGTGACATAAAACTTTCTAAATTACAGTCACATCATCTTCAGAAGTTTTACAATAATCTTCGTGAAAACGGTATAAAACGTGTTGGGGCATATGCAAGTTCGGATAAAATTTCAGAAATTCTTATATCAAAAAGTATCTCACGCAAAAGGCTTGCTGAATTAAGCGGATTATCATCAACCACTATTTCTTCTGCCTGCAAAGCTGAAAGAATAAGCACAGAGTCTGCCGAAAAAATAGCTGAAGCACTAAAAATACCAGTAAATCAATTATTTAACTTGCATACAGAAACAACCGGACTTTCAAGTAAAACAATACTGCATCATCACAGGCTAATAAGCAGTATTCTTGCTCAGGCTGCAAGGGACAGGCTCGTTCCAATTAATATAGCCGACAAGAACTATATGAAGGCACCTAAGCTTGAACGAAAAGAAGCCGATTTCCTTGATGATGAACAGGTAAAACATGTTCTTGAACTGCTAAACAATGAGCCTATAAAATGGAAAACTGCTCTTTATCTGTTGATTTTCAGTGGTATCAGGCGTGGTGAGTTGCTTGGTCTTGAGTGGTCTGATATTGATTTTGACAATCAGGTAATACATATACGTAATACAAGTCAGTATGTTCAGGGTATGGGTATTATTACGAAATGCCCGAAGAATGATACTTCTCAGCGTACTATTAAACTTTCTTCTGATATCTTTGAATTGCTACGTGAATATCACGTATACTGGCTTAATATGCGCAGAGATTTAGCTGATAAATGGCAGTATTTTATCGAAATTACGCTTGTAGACGGTACAAAGAAAACAATCAGAAATGAACGGCTTTTTATTAAAGATGATTCTACTCCAATGCACCCTGACAGCCTTACCGATTGGACTAAAAAGTTTGTGAAGAAAAATAAGCTGCCTCATTTTTCTCCCCACTCGTTAAGGCATACTCACGCATCAATACTTATAGCCAACGGCGTTAATATTCCAACTGTTTCCAGACGATTAGGTCATTCAAGCGTTGCAACTACTACAAAAGTTTATCTGCATGCTATTCAGTCAGCAGACGAGATTGCTTCTGAGGTTATTAATAATAAGCTTAATTCGTTTAAAGGAAAAGGCTAAATAAAATATAACGGCTCCCGATTCAGGGAGCCTTATTATCGTCATTTATAATTAAATTTTCTTGTCATTATGCACAATTTTTCCTGATTTTTCATATGGTTGCTTTACACATTTAATAATTCTATATTGACAAGCATGTCGAGTCATGATAAAATTAAAATAAAGATAAATTTTCTGGAAAAAGAAAGAAGTTAATCGCAAAAGGGAGTGGTTTATATATGGTATCTTATGAAAATGCAGTAGAATTAACTGAAATCATACTTGATTACTTTGGACTAAATACAGGGTTGTTCTCCAAAATAACATCCACGATTCAATTGGGAAAAAATATTGCTGCAGAAAACACATTAACAGAAAAACAGAAATTTATCAAGACGATGGAAAGCAGCATCAATTCATTTTTGTCCAGTGAAAATGTAACAGAGGATGTAATTGAAAAACTTAAAGATACATTACAAAATCACTTTGATTTGCAGGAACTGATGAATCATTATGGAGATCACGATGAATTTTGTAGATTGTTAGCAAAAACACAATATAGTCTACAAGAACAGAATTCCGATAATTCATTTTCCGCATACTTCACAGCATTAAACGGAATTGTGGAAGCAATATTCAATCATTTAGATTTATTTGAAGTTGGATCTAATGCAAGTATTGCAGTACTACAACAATTGTGTGATTACAATGAAATGTGCAGACTGTATGGAGAAAAACTAAATGAAAATAACTATCTTCTTAATTACAGAGGTTCTTTTGCAGAATATATAGATAGTGCAAAACTTCTGCCAAAATTAAAGACAGGTAATAAATTCAGCTATCTACATTCTGCTATCAAATTTTACGGCAGAAAAGACGAATGTGATGCTATTCAGGAATTTCTGGAACAGGACAAAAGAATTTCTATCTGGGCAATCACCGGACCAGGCGGAATCGGAAAAAGCAAATTTGCAAGACATATTGCAGAAACATATCAGCATAAAATGGGCGTAATATGGCTTACAGACGACGAATTCACAAAAATATCATCAATTGTTAATACCAGAAATAATATCTGCTATGATAGACCGATACTTTTCATATGCGATTATGCAGCATCCAAATCAGAAAAACTCAATAATCTCATTGAAAATATGTCTAAAATGGAATATAAAGTACGTTTTCTGCTTCTGGAACGAAGTTCAGCTTGGTATTATGGCTTTTTGAATGAACACAATTATGCTAACGAGTATAAATATATAGGCATCAATGATGCAGCTCCCATAAACTTGTCATATTCGATTTTTCAAAAAAATGAATATTATAATATTTTAGATGATTTCTCAAGGGCAAATTATCAGACTATCATAGATAATAATGATAAGGATCAGATAATCGATTATGCAGAAGGTTTGTCAACGGATAGTACACATCGTATGAAGTCAGCAAGATGTCTGTTTCTTCTGCTTGCAGCAGATGCGTATCTAACTCATACGAATACACATACTTTGCGAAGCTGGGATGAAAATGCATTACTGATAAATTATATCAACCATTCCAAAAAATTGATTAAGGATAGATATTCAGAACATACCATAAAAGTTGCATATAGAATCCTTGCACTGGCAACGGCAATAGGCGGCTTAGATTTGGAGGAAACATATTCTACAGAGATACAAAGTGATATTGATGATTTAACCGAAAGTCTTTATAAAGATCGTTCTGCAGTATCTGCACTTTTCAGTGAATTAAGTGAAACAACTGTTGATTCCATGACAGCCAAACCTTTATTTCCAGATATAATTGGTGAATTTTTATTTGTCAATGAACTACCAAGTTTATTTAAAAAAACAAAACAAGAATGGTTTACAATGATTTATGAACGTGAATACGGCAGATCATTTTTATCACGCATTATTGCTGACTGGGACACAGAAAGGAATATAATACGCAAATATATGATTAAAAATACAAATAGTGTATGTTCTGCTAAAATTTTATGCGATGCCGTTCTTGAACTACATGAATTTGAAAAAGCACAGAAGATACTAGAGTCTATGGAGGAGATTATTTCAAATGAACCTGAAATTTTAGAACAATATACTCTTGCAATCACTCATATGATAGATATGGCAGAATATGAAGAACAAAGAAAGTTTTGTCTTGAAAAAATAGAAAGGTTAACAAAAGCTGAGATCATTCTGAAAGAAGATTCCACTTCTTCTAACACCTACAGCAATATCGCACGAATTTTTTATGAAATGGGTGTCTACCAAAGAGCTTTAAACTACTATCAAAATGCCTTGACAATCAATGAAAAGGTTCTGGGCTTAGAGCATCCAGATACTGCCACTTCATACAATAACATTGCCGGAGTATATAAGGATATGGGCGATTATGATACTGCACTAGAATTTTATAAGAAAGCTCTAGCAATTACT
>CAMWXM010000158.1 GCA_947178195.1 uncultured Ruminococcus sp. | reverse complement strand
TCAGAACGAGGATAAGAGCCTTGATGTAAAGTTTGAATTTAATGGGGATTTTGAGGATAGATCCGTAATTTATGCGAAAGAAGAATCAACGTGAACAGAAAGTATATATAATAAAAAGTTCCTATTTTCAGGGACTTTTCTCAATTCTAATTGGACGACAATAATCCGAATTAATATATAACCCACATAAAGCAGTAGTTCGAAGCACCAGTCAGTGGTTGAACTTTAGGGATTCATTTTTAAAACGTAATTCATAATTAATTAAAATTTTAAGTTAAATAATAGCATATAAATGAGTTTTAAAAATGAGTCGTTGCTTAACTCCTCAAAATCAGTACTATAAAGATGTGTTACCTGAACATTATTAATCTCTTTAGGTAATTCTTGTAGTGCGAATGCAAAGGGTTCTCGCCGAGCCTTGTCAGTTAAATGACTAAAATTATTCTTGTTATTCATGATAAGCCAGTCGCCATATATATCACCGCTATCTAATAGAATAACGTTAAATCCATAACCAATAATATTTTTTATTTCACCCCATGCTAGAATATTCTTTCCTTTATATTGTGGAATATAATGTTCTTTTCGTGTAATACCTCTACCAAAATCTCTGATGACAGGAACTTTGCGAACAAAGTTATCTTTTAGAATTACTTCCAAATTGATAGTTAGGGAATTATCTGGTGGTATGTCCATCTTCCAAAAAAATATTGTTTGATCAGGCATAACATATTGATTTTTAGGAAATGTCAGCTTATCCTTACCTGCGTATTGTGAATTTATCTTTTCTGCAAACTCTATAATTGGTGCAATGATTGTTTGCTCAAACTGAGAATAAATCAACTTCAAGAAATCTTCTTTTTCCTTTTTTTGTTGCTGAAGAGCAAACTCATTCTTTTGACGCATAATATCTTCTGTATTTTTTGCAGCCACGGCTGTGGCAACAAACTTGTCAATTAAAGAATCCGTAGTAGTTTGTACATTAAGAAGTTGAATGATGTCATCCCAAGTTGAAAAACGTTTTTTTGAAGATTTATCAAGCATTCTGTTAATAATGGACACTATACTTGGAGATAAATTAGGATTTAATTTAGAAAGATTGGTGATTACAGAATATAAATGAGAGCTTTTACATTCTTCAAGTGTTTTAGGAATAGGGGTGTATGGATATTGTAAAGATGCTAATTCATAGAATACTATCCCCATAGAGTATATATCCATTTGAATAGTGTTTTTACTAAAGTCCCATGCTTCCGGAGCCATATATAATGGAGTTCCACAACCCTTAAACGACATGGTTCGTGTGCTTTCAGCTGCAACCTTAGCCAAACCAAAATCAGAAATTTTTAATGTGTTCCCACACAAAAGAATATTGTCGGGTTTTATATCCCTGTGCACTAAACTACTATTGATTTCACGCATTCCTTCAGCCAACTGTTTAAAAATACTAATTAATTCGTCGCCCGTATATATTTTCCCACTTTGCTTTTTATTTTTTAATAAGTTTTTCAATGTGCCCCGGTCAGCATATTCCATTATAATATATGGTGGAAACTCGGAGAAAGTATCTCCATCGTGAACATATTCGTATCGAATTACATTTTCACCGAACACCTTAGAAGCTGTTCGAATTTCATTCTTAAATGATATGACAGATGATGAATTACCAAATGCAGGAAGTGTTGTTTTCACAGCAAAGATAGAGTTATCATTTTTTCTGTGAGCCTTAAATACATAGCCAAATCCACCTTGTCCAATTATTTCATCTAGGATATAAATGTTATCCTTGTCATCTTTAACAAACGAATCAATTGTCAAGATTGTCACTTAAAATTCCTCCATTATGTAAAATTAAAATATCATGATACAAACTCATATGTGGTTAATTAGATTATTCCAAATACTACATAATCTTCGCATGAAGTTCTGAAATTATTAATAATAGCTGACAAAAATCAATCAAAAAATCTGAGAAACTAAGTAGTAATAAGCTGTTTAAAGAAACGCAGACGTTTAACAGCAGGAGAGATACTCATCGATAGCCGTACAAATTCTGCGATTACACCAATAGTTTACAAAATATCCTAATCAAGGATTTCAACTCAATATCTATACATATCGAAAATTTCTGTGGAAATAGAACGATGTTTTAGCAAGATTTATGCCCACAATTGCTTTGGGCAATCTCTTGCGGACATAATATTTTTTTGTCAACAAATCATGGTGCGGGTGACAGGACTTGAACCTGCACACCTTGCGGCACAAGAACCTAAGGGTAGTGTAACGATAGTGGAAATATGTATTCAATTTAAAATTTCGGTTATTTATTTTTGTTTAACACAAACGGCAAATAAAATGTTTAATCTAATAAATTTGCAAGTAATATTGCAACTAATAGTGAATGATTTTTTTATATTAATATGTTTTTTAGTAAGATTAACAGTTGTGAGATAATCCACAATATAATACTTTAAAATATATTATATCACAAAAAGAAAGATTTGTCTATATATGTTGAAAAATTTTAATCGTCAATTTAAAAACTCAAAACTTTTGCTTGCTATATTGCTTAAGTTATAAAGTGGTATTTATATTAAAAATACAAACTAACATTATGACAAAATAAATGTTATTGTATTAACTATATTTTGCTGGCAATATGATTCACAAAATTTGTATCAAACCATTGATTATTTATAAGCATTATGATATAATAAAAATGTAAATTTGTGTATCAATACTAAACTATTTAGGAGGAAATGTGATGAAAAAAAGAATTATATCTTTTATAACGGCAATCTGCATGACTGTAGCAGTATTGCCGTTTAATGAATCAATTAACATGCTGCAAAATAACATGACAGCTGAAGCTTATACAAATATTGACGAATATCCCGATTTCAGTCTTGATATGTATGTTGCTGACCTTATGACTAATCCGATAAAGGATGATCCAGCTTATGAACGGCTTTCATTTTATGTTGAAGAAGCAGATTCAATCAATACTGAAATCTTTAAACTGCTTCGTGATGATAAAAGTTTTCGTAATTCTCTAAAAGCATGGGAAACAATGAATGCAATTTTTGATCCAAGTGCTGAAACTGCTAAATGCCTTGATGAAGAAGGATATTATGAAGCGATCATTCTGAATGCATTGAATTCAGCTTTTAAATCTCAGGATTATAATGCTGCTTATGCTGAACAGGCATATAAAACAGTTAATTCTTTGTATTCCTATTTTAAAAATAATTCAGAACTTGTTTATTATATTCAAAATTATGATAAACTTACCTCTAATGAAGTCACGAATTTCGGTAAAGCGCTTTCTAAAGCATACGAAAAAGAAGTGTCTGATATAGCTGATTTCTCAGACTTTATGAAAAACATTAATACTATATATAAAATCTGTAAAACAGCAAATGAATTCATTGAAAAGACTGTTAGCTATTACTACTGCAATAAGATGACTGATGAGATGAAGAATCTTGTACATATTCTGTATAACAATTGTGATGGTAAAGCAAATCCAGGGATGAAACTTGCACTCAGCAACATTGTAACAGCATGTGACAGCTATACGTTGTCTATTGTTGAGGCATTTTCTGATACTGCTTTCACGGCTGGTGTCCAAGCATTTGCAAAAGTTACTGATAAATATATGAAAAGCTGTATAGCATATTTTCCAGCCGGAAAAGCTATTCTTCTGACACAGGCTATTACAAAATCAGCGGTCAATTTTATTCTTTCTACAGATAAAATCCGTGAACAGTACTACAAGATGGAACGGCTTTACAATTTTGAAATGCTGATTCGCTCAACATTAAAAAGTCAGATGAAAGGCTATCAAGTTTCACCTTCTGAAAGCAATGCAAAACTGCTGTTTGCAGCTCTTGATGTCTTTTTCAAGACCTATGATATTGGCGGTGAATATGTTAATGATTATGCCAATTTGATGTTTAAGGAAAATATAGTTGGCAGAATTTTTAACAATACTGCAACTTATAATCAGCTTACCTCAGACATACGAAAATGTCGTTCTTATGCTCAGGAAACAAAAGAATATCTAAAAAATACCCACTATCTTTATACCCTTGAAGATGAATACCCAGAAATATATGAAGCATATAAGGCTCAGCTTAGCTCTGTTTCAGCACCTAAAGAAATCAAAGTATTAGGAGTAGATTTTAATAAGGACGAAATCGAACTTGGTCTTGAAGATTATTTTGCAGAATTGAATGCTGATTTGCAGCCAATCGATGCCACTAATCGCCAAATTATCTATACTTCGTCTAATACCAATGTTGCTGATTGCTCCTATGGCGCTGTTTATCCTCGTTCGATCGGTACAGCGGTGATTACAGCGACTACCGTTGAGGGTGGATTTACTGATACAATCGTGGTCAATGTTGTTGAAGGACATGGCAAAGATGGATTTTATTTTGAACCTACGCAAATAGTTACTGCAAAAGTTGGCGATACATTTGAAAGTGGCGGATTAAAATATAAAGTAACAAGTGATAATGAAGTGGAACTAACTGGTTATACTTCTGAGCCTACTGGTGCTTTGTACATTCCGTCAACGGTAGGGTACGGCGGAAAGATGTTTAATGTGACGAGTATTGGAAAAAGCGCTTTTTATAGTAGTTATTATAGTTGTAAAAAATTAACAAGTATTATAATTCCAAATTCTGTAGAAACAATAGGAGACAATGCATTTAATAGTTGTAATACATTAACAAGTGTTATAATTCCAAATAGCGTAGAAACAATAGGAGAATGTGCATTTTGGGATTGTTCAGGATTAACAAATATAATAATTCCAAATTCTGTAAAAACTATTGATTTTTGTGCATTTCAGTGTTGTTCGGGATTAACAAGTATTGTTATTCCAAATAGTGTAGAAACAATAGGAGACTGTGCAATTTCCAATTGTCCAGGATTAAAGGAAATTACAATAGGAAGCAACGTAACATCTTTCGGGTCAACAGTATTTTTGGGATGTTCAAATGTAAAAAAACTTATTTTTGCAGATGGCATAACAGCTATCAACAGTAACATGATATACGGCATGGAATCTTCACTTGAAGAAGTTGTTATTCCTGATAGTGTAACATATATAGGGAGCAGCACATTTGCAAATTGTACCAAAATTACCAAAATAAATCTTCCTCCAAATCTTGAAACAATAGAGAAAGGTACATTTGATTATTGTAAAAATTTAACAAATATAATAATTCCAAATTCCGTAAAAACCATTGATCGTTATGCATTTGAGTGTTGTTCAGGATTAACAAGTATTGTTATTCCAAATAGAGTAGAAACAATAGGAGACAATGCATTTGGCTATTGTACAGGATTAAAGGAAATCACAATAGGAAATAGTATAACAGAGTTTAGTTCTAATGCTTTTGGGGGCTGTAACAATATTAAGAAGTTAGTTTTCTCTGATGGAATAACAGCTATCAACAGCAACATGACAAACAACATGGAATCTTCACTTGAGGAAGTTATTATTCCTGATAGTGTAACGTATATAGGTTCATATACTTTCAGTGGCTGTTCAAAATTAACACATATTGATTTACCGCCGAATATTACTGAAATAGAAAGTGGCACATTTGAAGGATGTACGGGACTAAAAAATATTGTGATTCCTGATGGTGTTACAGAAATAAGGGGTGGTTCTAATACCACTTACGATGGCGCATTTAGAGGGTGTTCAGGATTAACAAGTATTGTAATTCCTGATTCTGTAAAAACCGTTGGGCATTATGCTTTTTATGATTGTACAGGATTAAAGGAAATTACAATAGGAAGCAGCGTAACATCTTGCAGGTCAACAGCATTTTCGGCATGTTCAAATGTAAAAAAACTTGTTTTCGCTGATGGAATCTCTTCAATCAACTCAGACATGACGAGTAATTTGGAAGCTTCTTTGGAAGAAGTTATTATTCCTGATAGTGTAACGTATATAGGTTCATATACTTTCAGTGGCTGTTCAAAATTAACACATATTGATTTACCGCCGAATATTACTGAAATAGAAAGTGGCACATTTGAAGGATGTACGGGACTAAAAAATATTGTGATTCCTGATGGTGTTACAGAAATAAGGGGTGGTTCTAATACCACTTACGATGGCGCATTTAGAGGGTGTTCAGGATTAACAAGTATTGTAATTCCAGATAGCGTAGAAACAATAGGAAACTATGCATTTTATGAATGTTCAGGATTAACTGATGTTTATTATATGGGCAGTGAATCAGAATGGAATAAAATATCTATTTCTTCAAGAGGAAATGAATATCTAACTTCTGCAACAATTCATTTCAATTTTACTCCTCCGCAAGGCGATGTCAATATGGACGGTTCGTTTAATGTTGCAGATGTTGTTCTTCTTCAGAAATGGCTCTTAGCTGTACCAGATGTAAAACTTGCATACTGGAAATCAGCAGATCTATGTAAAGATGACAGGTTGAACGTATTTGATCTTTGCCTTATGAAGCGTATGCTTATTGAACAGAACAATAAAAACTCATAATCAGCCTTGCAATACCACTTGTATCACAGTGCGACGACATAAATGCACTGCTGCCCCCTGTTGCAAAAAATTTCCTGTTCAATGTTGAATAGCTTATTATGCAATATATAAGATATTACTCTTGATGATATGATTATAATAAGGCTGAATGATTGAAAAATAGTTTCAGGCAATATCATAGCTGAAAAGCTTACAAAGATTTAAAAGTCTTTGTAAGCTTTTTGTTTTGCAACAATCATGTAATGAATAGAGTTTTTGCTTGTAATGCTATTTGATAAATTACAAATAATTCACCTAATAAATATATAGCTG
>CAMWXM010000157.1 GCA_947178195.1 uncultured Ruminococcus sp. | reverse complement strand
CCTATGACCCTCTGCTTGTAAGGCAGATGCTCTCCCAGCTGAGCTATGCTCCCAACATTTACTGCAAGCTGTAAATTGATTACCTCATGCAACAGTATTAATTATACACTATAAAAATCGATTTGTCAAGAGTTTTTTTGAAATTTTTTTATTTTTTTATTCCACGAATTTCCGATGACGTAAAAACATATTTTTTATTGCAAAAATGACAGCAAACTTCTGTTTTTTCCTGTTCATCAGCCAATTTTTCTAGCTCTTCCCTTGCAAGTCCCGACAAAAGGCGTATTGTTCTCTCGCGGCTGCAGTCACATTTATATTTTGGTTCATATTCGTCCAGGATATTAGGTTCAAGTCCCTCAAGAAGCATAAGTGAAATATCCTCAACAGATTTTCCCGAACCGAATAAATCTGTCACTGAGGTTATTTTGTTTACATTTTCCTCAATTTGAGAAATGGTCTTTTCATCTGCAAAGGGTAGAAGCTGTACCAGAAATCCTCCAGCGCATCTGACTGTCAGATCAGGATTCACAAGCACTCCCAGACCGCATACTGTCGGAACTTGTTCACTGGATACAAAATAATTGGCAATATCCTCTCCTATTTCGCCGGAAACAATAGGCACCATTCCGCAGTAAGGCTCTTTAAGTCCCAGATCCTTTGCCACGCTTAAAGTTCCTTCTATGCCTACCGCTCCCCTGACGTCAAGCTTGCCTATACTGTTAAGCGGGATTTCCACAACCGGATTCTGAACATAGCTTTTAACATTACCCATACCGTCAGAAACTGCAATAAGTATTCCTGCCGGTCCGTTTCCATTGATTTTTACGGTTACGGAATCATCTTTTCCTTTAAGCCCATACCCCATCATAGAAGCTGCAATAGTAAGTCTACCCAACGCTGCTGTGACCACTGCGCTAGGTTTGTGTATTTGTTCTATCTCGTTTACGATATCTGTAGCGTCCAACGCCATTGAAACTGCCGACGCATCTTTTGAAATAGCTCTTTTCAATATTCCCATTATTTATTTTCCTCCGATCACTGCGGTTTGCGTACCGCAAAAATCACACGCTGAGTATCTTCCTTTACAGGTTCAAAGCCGCCGTCGTCATAAATACCCATAACCTCAAAGCCGGCATCTTCAATTTCTTTTTTTATATTTTCCACAGGATATGCATTTTCATTAAATTCCTCTGAATATCTTTCAAACATACCGTTTTCGTCCGGCACAAAAAAATCAAGATATATTGTAACCCTGCTGTCCTCGCAATAATTCTGCCATACGCAGTAAACCTCTTCCATATCATAAACGAAGGTATTATTTTTTAATATTTCACGATGCTTGTATTCGGTATTCATATCAAATATAAACAATCCGCCCGGTTCTGTAAATTTATAAACCCTGTCAAATACCATTCTGACATCGTCAATGCTGTCAAGATGATTCAAACTGTCCAGCGCACATACAGTCACATCCACATTTCCATAAAGCTCAAGCTTCCTCATATCCTGACATACATACTGTATATTTCTTTTCATTTTTTTATTTGCGGCAACAGTCAGCATATCTACAGAATTATCTACTCCGATAACATCATAACCCATATCGTCAAAAACCTCCGAAAGGCTGCCCGTACCGCAGGCAAGATCAAGCAGAACGCCTTTTTTTCTGCCGCAGAGCTTTTCAATTATCGAGTCAAAATATTTTCCACGGATTTTATATTCGACATTTTCTGTAAGGCAGTCATAAAATTCAGCAAAAATTTCATAGCCTCTGTTCATTTTTTATCATCTTTCATTCTTTCAAATACTATCTTATATCCGTCGCTGCCATAATTCAGAGAACGGTTTACACGGCTTATGGTAGCAGTACTTGCTCCAGTAGCGTTTACTATTTCACTGTATACATGATGCTCGTCAAGCATTTTAGCCACCTGAAATCTCTGAGAAATAGATTTCAGCTCGAGGACAGTGCAGAGGTCTTCAAAAAAATCGTAACACTCTTCCTTAGTGCGAAGGCAAAGTATTGCTTCAAACAGATCGTCCATAGCTTTGTCCTTTAATTTGGTATTCACAATTTAATACCTCCGTTTTAAATAATTTACGACAGCATCTAATAAATATTATGCACTGTCTATCTATATTTTAGCACATTACCGCTCAAAAGTAAAGATTTTTTTCAAAAAAAGAGTATGACATGAATGGTCATACTCTCAAATTCAAACAAAATATTCTCATATCCGTTATTCATATCTCAAAGCGTCTATAGGATTCAGATTTGCCGCCTTGACCGATGGAATAAGTCCGAAAATAATACCTACCGCCATAGAAAATACAACTGAAATAACGATAGAAACACCGCTTATCGACACAGGAACGTCCGCAAATTTAGAGATGACCTGAGCCAATATAATTCCCGAAATAACCCCTATAATTCCTCCTATGCTCGTAAGCACAGAAGCTTCCGTCAGAAATTGAACAAGAATACGTTTTTTTCTTGCACCCAGTGCCTTTTTAAGACCTATCTCCCTTGTTCTTTCGGTTACTGAAACAAGCATTATATTCATAACGCCGATACCGCCCACAAGAAGAGATATACTTGCTATCCATACAAGCATTTTATTAGTGGAATTACTCAGATCCTGCATGGATTTTGCCTGTTCAAGAAGGCTTTCGCCCTTATATTTTACATTAATATCCTCGCTGACAGAAAGGGTATTATTAAGAATATCCGCTGCCTTTTTTCCTGCCTGAGTCATAGCATCGGTATCCACCGCCTTGACGATACAGTTCTGAGGCTCGTCAAACTTAAAAGCGATAGGCCATGAACGTTCGGGGATAAATATTTTTCCGCTGGCGTCGGATTTATAAGTATGATAATCCTCAACCGTTTCTATGACAGGCTCGAAGGTATTGCTTTTTACCGCAACGCCTATTACCTTAAAAGGCTCTCCACATATGTCGATAACCTTTCCGATAGGTTCTTCTCCTTCAAAAAGATTTTTTGCAACTATCGAATCTATAACGGCGGTTTTCTGATTATTTTTAAAGTCGTTTTCAGAAAAACCCTTGCCCAATTTTATACGGTAATTCATAACGTCAAAATAGTTTTCGTCAATACCGGTAACGTTTCCACCTGCAAGCTGTTTGTTAAGATAATAAATACTATCTAAATATTGCCGTTGCCTGTATAGGGATACCCTCTCAACCTCATCAATATTTTCAATTTTTTCTTTTGTTTCCCTGGAAATAGCTGGTACGCCGGAAGGCGCAGACTCATACTGAAAATCCATAGCCCAATCTCCTTGGAAAAGCTGAATATTGACGGTATTGTTTCCCGAACCTATAAGATTATTTTTTATCTGTTCGTTTGTACCTTTTATAGTTGAAACTATGGCAATAATGGAAGCTATTCCGATAATAATACCAAGCATAGTCAGCAGGGAACGTATCTTATGAGAAAGCATTCCCTTAAATGACAAGGATATATTTTCAATCATTTTACCGCCTCCTTACCATTCTACCTTATCTGTTTCCTGGGTCTTTATGCCCTCTTCAATATTTTTTCCATAAGGAAAGCATATTTTATCATCAAAGGACAATCCTTCTTTTATTTCAATACTGTCGTATATTATCGCTCCTGTTTTTATATACTGCTTTTCAAGCTTACCGTCCTTGCCCTCTTTGAAAACGTAATATCTGTCGTTTTCTTCACGGGTATAATGAACAGGAATATATAAAGCATCTCCTGTCTGTTCTTCAGTAAGATTAATTCCTACCCACTGATTTACATTAAAGCCTTCAACGTCATCCAATATATCAGCGGTAAAGCTATAACCACTGCTGTTGGGATTGTCATTCCAGCTGTAGTAATTTTCTTCAGGCGTTGTTTCTATAGAAGTTATCTCTGCCGAAGCCATTGCACCTGTTTCATATGAAGTTACTGATACAATAGTACCCACAGATATTTTTTCTAAATTATACTCCCCTATCGTAGCCGTTATGCTGAGCCCCGAATTTCCTTGCACAACAAGCAGGTCTGAACCGGTATTTTCAGGGTCGCTTCCGTCGTTTACCATAGTAACGACACCGTCAATATCACTTTTCAGAATGCCGTCCTTGCTCTGTGCCTGAGCCTTGCGGTATTCCACATCAGCAGATTTCCTCTGGATCTCAAGGGTTTTTATTTCTTCCTGTTTTTTGGAAACCATCTGTGCAAGCTCTGCCCTTGAATAAACGTAATCGTCAGAATTAGAACTTAGGCTCTGCTTATACTCATCAAAGGACATCTGAGGAATATCAACAATCTCCGGTTCGTCCTCCGTAGCTGAAAATGCCTTAAACGAACCAAAACGCACCGCCGAAAAATCAACCGAAACGTTACCCATTCCGTCTGTCTGAACACCAGTACCGACCACCCATTCAGCAGCGCCTTCAGGAACATTCGCTCCCGAAATGCTCCACTTATATGAAAGAGAATTATTAGCGTATACGTTAAAATCCGCAAAAGAGCCGTTAGCCAATAAATACTGCAAAAATTCTGCCGATACAACGGTATTTTCGGAGCAGTTGAATAGGTAAGGGTCATTCTGCGCACCGCTACCCGAAACGGCAGATGTAGGGTCGACTATACGTTCCACAACAGACACCTGCGGCTTTTCTGGTACAGGAGGCATAGTAGGCTCAGGCATAGGCGGCATTGCCTCTGAGGGTTGAAGATTCTGAAGCCTTGTTACTTCTTTTTTTGCATGCTTGATATTATCCTCTATTACCGCTAAATTGGTTTTCTTTTCTCTCAGTTCCAATTCAAAAAGGGTCACGTCATATTCTATAAGAGGATCGCCCTTTTTTACCGAATCCCCCTGGCTTACCATAATTTTATTGACCAGAAGCGAGCTGTCCTGCCTGACAGTTTGAACGTTTCCCGATGTAATATACCCTTCAAGCTGAAGATTGCCACCCCAGTATCCGCTATTCAAATAACTTACAGGAACAACGTCCGCTACAGCCCCACTTTTTTTCCTTGCCTCGTTTATTTTATATCCGCCGAAAACTCCGCCTGCGGCAACAACAATACTTACGGAGGCAATAATAATTTTCTTTTTCGCTGTCATTGTTCCGCACCTCCGCCGCAGTCTGAAATTTCGCCATCTCTTATAAGCATTATTTTTCTTGCATACTCGGCGATCTCTCTTTCATGAGTTATCATAACAATGGTAACTCCCTCGCTGTTAAGCTCATAAAAAAGCTTCATTATCTGCTCACCGGATTTAGTATCCAAAGCACCGGTTGGTTCGTCCGCCAACAGCATTTTCGGGTTGTTTATCATTGCTCTTGCAATAGCCACCCTCTGCTTCTGTCCGCCAGAAAGCTGCGTCGGTTTAAAATTTATTCTTTCCTCCAGTCCCACCTTTATAAGAGCCTGCTTTGCCATTTCTCTGCGTTCTCTTTTGCCTACTCCGGCGTAAAGCAAAGGAAGCTCTACATTTTCCAGTACCGACTGACGAGGAAGAAGATTGAAATTTTGAAATACAAAGCCTATCTTACGGTTTCTTATATCTGAAAGTTCCTTATCGCTGCACTGTGAAATATCCATACCGTCGAAAATAAAGCTTCCTGCCGTCTGCTTGTCAAGGCAGCCTATAATATTCATAAGCGTGGATTTACCCGAACCAGAAGGACCCATTATAGCGATATAATCTCCCTCATCGACCTGTAAATTTACGTCTTTGAGAACGGGAACAGGCTCTTTTCCCAGAAGGTAATCCTTATAAATACCATTCATATCCAGAATCATTCGACCACCGCCTTCTGGTCAGCGTCTCCGTTATCTTCTGGCAGTGCAATATCGTCTATAACGCCGTTCCCATCTTCGTCTATTGAAACCCCGTCTATATCCCTCATAAAGTCCTCTGGAATTCCTTCAATATCTCCTTCAGGAATATCGTCAATATTAAAATCACCGTCAATTCCCATTTCGTCATCAGGAAGTATGTCAACGTCGTTCTCCGTATCTATATCTGTATCCACATCCTCCATATTATCAGAAGCTTTCATACCCTCTTGATAATTTTCAGCAGGATAAGCAATCATATCGTCCTCTTCAAGTCCCGATAAAATTTCGCTGTCAAAATTATTTTCATCCCTTTGTCCGATCTCAACATATCTTTTTTCAAGGCGGTTATCGTCGTCAGCCGCCCAGACAAAGAATTTTTCGCCGTCGGCAACAAGATAATCGTCATAAAGCCAGATGCCTTCTTTTTCTATTGCGCCGTCCTGACCATAATCAGGAGAAATAAGAACATGCTGACCCAAACGAAGTCCATCTATATTATCCGGTTCGATATAAAAAGAATAATTTGACGAGCTGCTATCCGAATTTTCGCCATAATACATCATATCGTTATTATTTGCTTCTGGTTCATTGCTGATTTCAGAAACAGTGCCGTTCCAGGATATCCGATCGTCAACTCTTGAATTAATTATCATCGGCTGTCCCTGAGTTATCATACCGATATTCTGTTCGTTTATTTTTCCTTTTATTCTGTAGCTGCTGTTTGTAACAATGGTCATAAGAACGTCTGCCCCTGTTTCGCCCCCATACATATCCATATCCGAACCGAACATTTGTCCGTCTGATTTAAGGTTTTTAATAGTACCGGAAATCTCAGCCTTTACAGAAGAGTTTTTTATAGCGTTTTCAAGCTTGTCCAGCGAAACCTGCTTTACCTTAATGTTGTATTCTGTTTTATCATTTTCAGTTTTAAGAGCCTGTATCTGGTTGTTGTAGGAAATCTGAGCATCGCTTCCGGCTGATTTCTTTTCAGACTCCAGTTCCTTTATTTGGGAATTATTGGAATCAATATTGTTC